>DASWCA010000390.1:0-3643 GCA_036390355.1 Acidobacteriaceae bacterium | reverse complement strand
TGCCGCCCCTGGGAAAACGCCGCCGGCCGGTAAACGCACCTCTACCACGCCTGCGGCGCGCATGAAAACAGTAGATACTAGCACACGGATTCGCATCGCTGAGTTAAGAGGGGCCGAATGGCAGAACAGAATTCGAAAGCGCGCCCGCAGCCCGCATTTCTGTTTGACCTGGACGGCACGCTGATTGACAGCGTCTACCAGCACGTGCTGGCCTGGCGGGAGGCGCTCGAAGCAGAGGATATCCATCTTCCGAATTGGTACATTCACCGCCGCATTGGCATGAGTGGCGGCCTGATCGTGCATGCATTTTTTCGCGAAGCGGGACGTCAACTGGACGCAAAAGAAATCACGCGCCTGCAAAAACTTCATACCGAAGCGTTCAAGAACCGAATTGATACAGTCCGCGTCCTTCCTGGAGCCAGGGATTTGCTGCAAACGCTTTCGAGATTGGGCGTGCCCTGGGCAATCGCCACCAGTGGCAGCCGTGAGGGAGCGGAGCGGCCCTTGAAATTATTAGGGCTCGGCAAAGACATTCCAGTGATCACGAGAGATGATGTGCAGCGCGCCAAGCCTGACCCGGATTTATTCCTGGCCGCTGCCCGGAAGCTCGGAACTGATCTGGAGAATTGTGTGGTCGTGGGTGACAGTATTTGGGACCTGCTTGCAGCTCAGCGCGCTCGCGCATTGGGGGTGGGCTTGCTTTCCGGAGGATTCGGCCAGGATGAGTTGATGAATGCGGGCGCCTATCGCGTTTACCGCGACCCGGCTGATCTGAACGCCCACCTCGATGAAATTGGGATTAGGGCCGGATTCTAAGTCAACAGTCAGTATTGTTCCACCAACCTGCAATCGTCTGCGTGAACTCTGACGGCGAACCGCTCCCCCATACCCGGTCATCAGTTTTGAGACAACGTGTCTTCAGCTAAGGCCAAGACCAAGGACATCCTCTTCGGAAAGTAGCAAGATTTCTTCCGAGTAGCCCGTTAATCGGGCACAATCGCCAAAGTGACCAGGCGGACCACATCCATTGGCGATACGCATGATCCGAACATCGCTAACCACTGCTCTCGATGTGCGATTAGAATGAGCCATTCAAGGATGGTCCTCACTAGCGGAACGAAACTGGGCCCGTACGAAGTGTCAGGCGCCATTGGCGCCGGTGGCATGGGGGAGGTCTATCGCGCCCGCGATCCCCGTCTCCATCGCGAAGTTGCCGTAAAAATTTTGCCCGCGTCGTTATCGAGCGACCGGGAACGGCTACATCGCTTTGAGCAGGAAGCGCGTGCCGCCGCCGCCCTCAACCATCCCAACATCCTCGCCGTGTACGACATCGGCACGCAAGACGGCTCGCCTTACATCGTCAGCGAACTGCTGGAAGGCGAATCGCTGCGCGAACGGTTGCGCTCGGGCCCGTTGTCTCTCCGCAAAGCTATTGATTATGCGCTCCAGATCGCCCGTGGGCTCGCCGCCGCGCAAGACAAAGGTATCGTGCATCGCGACCTGAAACCGGAGAACATCTTCATCACCCGCGATGGCCGAGTAAAGCTGCTCGATTTCGGTCTGGCAAAGCTCACGCAAGCCGCGCCCACTTTTGGTGACTCCGAAACACGCACCATCCAGAGCGATGCGGGCACAGTCGTAGGCACCGTGGGTTACATGTCGCCCGAGCAGGTGCGCGGCAACCCGGCAGATGCGCGCAGCGATCTGTTCGCATTCGGAGTCGTGCTGTACGAGATGATCTCGGGCAAGCGTGCGTTCCACGGCGAAACCGCAGCCGATACAATGAGTGCCATCCTGCACGGCGAGCCGCCCGAGCTGGCCGAAACCAACCGCAACGTGGCCCCCGCGCTCCAGCGCATTGTCGCTCACTGTCTGGAAAAGAGCCCCGAAGAACGCTTCCAATCGATGCGTGACGTAATTTTTGACCTTGAGGGGGCGACGACTGCATCCGGGATTACCGCGGCACTTCCGGCAGTAGGTGTCGGGCGGTGGCATAAGCGCGTACCTGTGATTGCCGCGACGATAATTGCCGGCGTACTTGCGGGTTACTTCGCCACGAGGCGTGTGGCACCGGCTGCACGTGCGCCCGTCGTCTTTCAGCAGTTAACCGATTTCGTGGGCATGGAAGAATCTCCCGCCATATCACCAGACGGCAAGGCAGTGGCGTTTTCCTCTGGTGATGGCACGCCGCAGGTCTGGGTGCGACTGTTGGCCGGTGGGCCGCCGCTGCAGATCACGCGGGATGACTCCCCCCACTTTTTCCCACGCTGGGCACCAGACTCGGCATCGCTGATCTACTTTTCGCCGTCGCCGAATCCCGACGAACAGGGGACGATTTTCGAGATCCCCGCCCTCGGCGGCACACCCCGCCGCCTAGCTCCCAGCATCTCAGGTGGCGACTTCAGTCATGATGGTAAGCGCCTAGCGTACTTCCGCTTGAGCGAGGGCCAAGTGGAATTAGTAGTTACGGACCGCGACAGCAGCAACCTGCGCCGGCTCGCCCGCCTTCCCCCGGACTACGGGTATTGCTGCACTCGCTGGTCGCCCGATGACCGGCTAGTCGCCTATCAACGAGGCCGCATCTTTGACTACGATGTATTCGCGGTATCCGCCTCGGGAGGGGATCCACAGCGCATTACGCGCGACTATAAGATCCTACGCGGCTATTCTTGGCTCTCGGATGGTTCCGGGATCGTGTATAGCTCTTCGCGCGGTACTACCGTTCTCTACCTGCCGACAATGAACCTGTGGTCGGTGAAGCTGGACGGCAGCGGGGTGCGCCAACTCACCTTCGGCGAGGCCAGCTACATCGATCCCGACGTTGACAGCAAGGGGCGTCTTTTTGCCAGCCGCGTCCGCACCGAATTCAACATCTGGAAGTTCCCCGTGGCCGGCTCAGCTATCGAAAACGTTCGACGTGCCGTCCCGGTGACACACCAAACTGCGCATGTGCAGACGCCGTCTCTTAGTCCCGGGGACCGCGAACTTGCCTACCTCTCTGACAGCGGCGGCCATGGAAATCTCTGGGTAATGAAACTGGGTGGAGCGGACGAAATGCGGCAGATCACCTTTGAGCAGGATTCCGATGTTGCCGTCGGCGTGCCCGTATGGTCACCCGACGGCCGCAATATCACCTTCTTCACCCGTCGCCCTGATACTCTGAATGGCGACCAGTGGCTGGTCAGTCCTGATGGCAGCAACCGCCGTCGCCTGACCAACGATGGTGGCTGGGCGGCGTGGTCGCCGGACGGGAAGTGGCTCTATATTTCGCCCCTGGCGAGTGAAGGGCAAGCTTCTAAGATCATCAAGCTACCGGTGGACGGCGGCGATGCCGTCGTCGTGCGCACCGATGACGCGCTTGGCTCCGCACCTGCCCCGGACGGCCGCACCTTGTACTTCGTGCGCCAGATCAGCCGGGTCGGCAGGGGATGGGGGTTGGAGATCCACGCTGCCACACCGGAGAACGGGCCATCACAGCTATTAGCCCGCTTTCCCGCGTGGCGCACGCCCATATCCATTCTCTTTCAGCCAGTGGTCTCTCCCGACGGAAAGTGGCTAGTGCTAACGCTTGTGGACGGATCCACAACTAACCTTTATCTGCTGCCCACCAAAGGTGGACCACTCCGCCAAATCACCAACTTCG
>DASWCA010000389.1:0-7931 GCA_036390355.1 Acidobacteriaceae bacterium | reverse complement strand
AGTCGGGGCGGGGGGGGTGGGTGCTACAACAGTGTGGGATTGTTGAGAGCTGCGAAATTTCGATTCAAGGTATGTCAATGCCGGTCCCCACTCCGTGCTCTACGGGGACAGCTTTAACGGTACAGGCCGGGGAGGGCAGGTGTCAGTACAACTTAAGCTGCGCGGAGGCTTGTACTTCATACGGAACTCGTCTGCGCTTGTACAAGACGTGGATGAGCCCGTCGGAGTCACCCAACCGCGCGACAGGAGTTCCTGGAAAACTGTGTTCTAGGCAGTTTCCGCCCTTCAACCACCCGTGTGGGTGATGGGCGCTATACACTTTGCCCCGAATTCCTCGTCACTGCTTATCAGACACCGCAGTGCCAGTGACCTTTTTGCCTGCCGAATCGGTTATGGTCAGGTTCACCGTGCGCGTCTTGCCGTCCGCCGAGACGACACTGCGAGCAGTAATAACAACTTTGCCGTCCTTCTTGTTGGTTGCCACCATCGTACGATCGTCAATCTTCTTGTACGACCGCGAGTCTATGGCGGGATTGCCCGTGACCGGGTAGTCTTTGCCGTCGAACTTGCCTGTCCACTCGCTGTGGATCGGCTTGCCGTCTTTGTCGGTCGCTTCCTGAGTGACTTTCATATTGTCACCGTCAGCCGCAAAGACCACCGTCGCAACCTTTGTAGCCCCAGCCGGCATCTGCGACTTGGCTTCGTTGAGTTTCCAGGTGCCAATATTTGGGTCCTGGGCAAAACACACGGCTGCTCCGATAAAGCAGACCACCAGAGCTAACATGAGGGTCCTGGTTTTCATGTCGTTCCTCCTGTCCCGGTGAAGTGTATTCAGCGCATGCTTTCCAGCGCCCCGACACTATACTCCTGAGAAGGATCTCCTGTGCACTGTTTTCGCCAGGTTTCGAGAAAGACCCATCTGTCGAGGCAGGTCGCGTTTCCGAGACTTGGGAGGTCGACTTCCGCGCGTATCCAATTGTTGTGGTAATCCGGCTTGAAGAGATTCTGACTGTCGCGGAATTCCCCTGAAAAGGGATTTGCGGCGACAGTGGGCGTAAGATTTCGCGGCTTAGGTGGCCGGTGGTTTGTAGCCGGGAGTGCGCTTGATCAGCATGTCGATCTGGCCGGCGTGGTGCGACTCGTGTTCGCAGACGTGGAACCATTTGCAGAGAGTGTTGGTCGGGCCCCAGACCCACGTCTGGTCCACCGCCAGGAACCACGCGTCGTCGCGCTTTTTGAACTCGGCGAGGGATTTCTCGCGGACTTCTTTCAGGGTGTTCAGGTAGAAGTCGAGGTCGTGACCCTTGATGGTGCTGCGGCCGGCGTCGCCGAGGTTCATGGCGGGGTCCCATTTTTTCTTGATGTCCGCGGACCAGCTATCCCACTTCATGCCGTCGAAGGTGTTCATCTGGTAGTAGGTCTCGGTGGCGGCGAGGTGAAGGAGAAGCGCGCCGATCGAGTTCGCATCCTTGTCGAAGAGCCAGTCCAGTTGCGGTTGCGTGAGCCCGCGGACAGGACCGACAACCGCGGCGCGCATCCACGTTAGCTGGGAGATGAAGGTGCCGATCTGCGGCGAGTAGCCGGGACGCGGGCCGAAGACGTTTCGCTGAACGGCTGTCGTGTCGGCGGGAGCGGCGAGGCCGAGACTGGGATCGAGGCTGGGAAGCATCAGTCCGGCGGCTGAGGTGCGGAGGAAGGAGCGGCGGCTTGGGGACATGTGTCACCTCTGGGTGGAGATGCGGGGCCCGGATCGCTGGCCCAAGTATAGGCCGATGGAGGGTTGCGCGCACTCGGCGCTTGCGATCCGCGCTGGCCCGCGCGTAGGAAGCCATCTCTAGATGGCGTGCTGCGTTCGCAAGCTCAGTCGGCTCGGGCTTGCCGACGATCAATATCCAATGTTTTTAGTGACAACTGTAAATACACGATTTACGCTAAAGAAGTGATCAAGTCATTCAGGCATGCCGGGTTGGAGAAGTTTTTCACAACAGGATCGAAGGCTGGCATTCAACCCGACCACGCGAAGAAACTTGAGCGCCAATTGCTCGCTCTGAACCTCGCCATTCAGCCCTCCGCGATGAACATCGCTGGCTGGGATCTTCATCCTCTCAAAGGAGAACTCGTCGGCCATTGGGCGGTAAAGGTGAACGGCAACTGGCGAATGATCTTCGCCTTCGAGGGCTCAGACGCAATCCTTGTCGATTATCTGGATTACCACTAAGGAGGAAAATCACCATGCGCATGTATAACCCACCCCATCCAGGCGGAATTCTGAAGGAGGCTTTGGAGAACATCCCAATGAGCGTCACTGCGTTCGCTAAGCATATTGGCGTCTCGCGGGTGATGTTGTCCCGCGTGATCAACGAGCGCGCCGGCTTCACGCCGGAGATGTCGATAAAAATCAGCGAGGCCTTCGGGCAGGGCCAGGGAGATATCTGGTTTCTGATGCAGAACGACCACGACTTCTGGAAGGCCTCCCAGGTAAAGCGAAAAAAGATCCGCCCGCTGAAGATTCAGGCCTTCAAGATCGCGGCCTGAATTTATCCATGCTCACTCACCGTACCAGTGCCTAGTGTGGTGTGTCAGAGATTCTGGACATTATTGAAAGCACGTGTCCCGAATGGCGAGAGAGCAAAATACGGAGATTCTGGAGCTTCGCTCCAGAATGACGACGCGTTGATCTGTCGATGCAATTGTCACGAACTTCTGAGACACCACACTAGTAATATGGATGTGGATGCATATTAACGACATCTTCGCTTCGGACCAGACTACCGTTTCGTTTGAATTCTTTCCGCCCAAGACGGAGGCGGACGCTCAGGCTCTCTACGAGAACATCGCTCATCTGGAGACGCTGCAGCCCTCTTTCGTCTCCGTAACTTACGGGGCGGGTGGATCGACGCGGCAGTTGACCCACGACCTGGTGCTGAGGCTGAAGCAGACCACCACGCTCGACCCGATTCCTCATCTGACGTGCGTCTGCCACAACGAGGGCGAGATCGAGGAGATCCTGACGAAGTACTGTCAGGCGGGCGTCAGCAACATGCTGGCGCTGGGCGGCGATCCGCCACGCGACATCCAGAACTACGATCGCAAGGCGGATGCCTTCCAGCACGCCGGGGACCTGGTCGGCTTCATTCGCCGGTTCAATGGGCGCGGCGTGCATGGCGATGGCAGAGGTTTCGGCATTGGCGTCGCCGGATTTCCCGAGGGCCATCCCGACACGCCGAACCGGCTGGAGGAGATGGATCACCTGAAGGCCAAGGTCGATGCCGGAGCGGACTATATCTGCACGCAGCTTTTCTTCGACAACCACGATTTCTACGACTTCCGCGAACGCTGCGAGCTGGCGGGAATTCACGTGCCGATCATTGCGGGCATCATGCCCATCACGTCACTGGGCGGGATGAGGCGCATGGCACAGCTTGCGCTCGGCGCTCGCATTCCGGCGAAGCTGCTGCGCGCGCTTGGGCGCGCGGGCAACGACGCTGAAGCAGTCAAGCGCGTCGGCGTGCATTGGGCGACCGAGCAGAGCCGCGACCTGCTGGACAACCAGGTGCGCGGCATCCACTTCTACACGCTGAACCGGTCGGACGCCACGCGGCAGATCTACCAGAACCTTGGTCTGCGGGACAGCACAAAACTGCGCCGCGCGGCGACGGCGATTTAGCGGCCGGTTCGAATCAGCGAATCGGATGGCCTCCCGTCAGATCGGCAGGTAGAAGTTGGCGGTTGCGGTGAAGCCGGCCGAGACGCTGCCGCTCAGGCTCAGCACGTTGGTCCCGTTTGTCTCCCCTGTGTAGACGTGGTCGCTGGCGTTGGTGGTCGAGTTCTGGCCCTCGGCCGAGTAGGGCGCAATGGTGGTATCGATGGTGTCGATCAGGGTCTGGTTGAAGAAGATCTGCGTGGTGTTGGTGCCGCTGTTGGAGGTCTCGTCATACGTCGAGCGGAGCCGCAGATGGATGTGCGTGGTGCGTCCCTGATACCAGCCCGGGACGATGGTGGTGAATGTGACCTTGCCGGTGGAGTCGGTGATCTGGTATCCGCGCAGCCAGGTCTGGCCCAGAGTGGATTCGACGCTCTCGTCCGAATAGATGCCCGATGCGTTGCAGTGCCAGATGTCCACCTGCACGCTCTGCATGGGGCTGCAACTGCTCTTCGCGTCGTACACGTAGATCGTCAGTACGAGTGGAATGCCGGTCTGCGTGCTGGAGCCGTCGAGATTGGAGAGGATGTTGCTGCGAAGGAATCCCGTGGCGCTGTCGTCGACGAAGTACGGCCCCTCTTCGCCTTCGAGCGTCACACTGCATGAGCCGGTAGTGCCGGTGACCGTCAGCGTGACGGCAGCCGAGGTGCTCGCCGCATACACGCTGTTGCCTGCGTAAACCGCCGTGAGCGTAAGCGTGCCGGAGCTCGAAAAGCTGGTGGCAAGCGTGGCCACGCCGGAGGAGAGCGTCGCCGAGCCCAGCGCGGTCGTCCCGCTATAGAACGTTACCGTGCCCGCGGCCGCCGACGGCGATACGGTGGCAGTGAGCGTAACGCTCGCGCCGGTCGCGACCGAGGTGCTGGAAGCGGCCAGAGTGGTGGTTGTGCTGGTGGTCCCGGTAGTGGTGGTGGCGCTTGACGCGGAGACGTTGCTGCTGCATCCGGCGACATTGGCCAAAGCCGCAACACCGAACAGACGCATCGCGGCGCGACGGTCCAGCTTTGGGCACCACTCCACGTGGTCGTGTTCTTCGTCCTGAACGCACGAATTCCCGTGCATGCTCTGTGGCATGAGATATTTCCTCTTTTCTATGTGGTGTCCGCGCGGCTAGTTGAGCAATTGGACGCGAATGTTCAGATAACGTTAGTTAGCGGTGACGTTTTCTTACTTGACGCGCGCGCCGGAGATGCGCAAGACTGGATAAGAATAAGAAAGCCCGGAAGGATTGCTGCCTTCCGGGGTAGTGGGCACTACTTATTCAGCAGTACCCGAGCGAGAACAGCCACGGCCAGTAGAAATCGCCAATCGAGCGCGATGTTTACGGCCACAGAGAGCCAGTTTCCTGGCTCTTTTTTGGCCATCAGCCCCACCTCCTTACACCGGGTACCCGTAGGTCGCCTCTAACGACCTACGGGATACGCCGATCCCTTCGAGCCGCTTGCAATGTGTAAGGCTGTGACTGCGGATCATTCTATCTGAGGCGCGTACTCCCCCCGGACCGAGCGCGGCGATAAACTATAGATATGCTTTGGGGTTGGTACGGCAAATGGATGACGGCGTGGGAGACGGCTCTCACGACACGCGATACGAATCGGATTGTGAGGCCGCTGGAGTGGGGGTTCGACTGGCTCTCGGACTTCAGCGATGGGGCTGCCGCGGGCTCGGCGCACGCAAGCGTACCTCAGGGGAGCCCCGAGGCTGAAGCCTCGGGCTACCAGCCCAATCTCAACCAGAAGCTTTATGGCACGAGCAAAACCGTGCCCTTAAGCAAGACTGGTGTTACGGCAGTTTCTGCCGCATTGGCATCCGATGAAGAAACGCCGGCCACTGCCGATCTGGATCGCATGATTGCGCTGAACGAAGAGATCGTGCTGCGGTCGGACGATTTCTACGGCTACCGGACGCCCACCGACTTCCGCATCGAGCGCAGGCATCCGCAGCTTTTTCCCACCAACGTGCGGCCGGAAACTCTGGCCCAGGAGCAGGAGATGAAGCGCCGGGCCGCTTCGGGCGAGCTGGAAGAGGCCGACTTTCTGCGCTTCACGTCGCCGGTGCGCACGCCTTATCCCGAAAACGATCAGGTCAACGCGCGGTGGTATCCAGCGCCCGAATCGAAGCAACACCCGGGTAAGCCCAGGCAGGCCATCATCGTGATGCCGCAGTGGAACGCCGACGCCATCAGCCACAATGCGCTGTGTACGCTGTTCAACCGCTTCGGCATCTCGGCGCTGCGGCTGTCGAAGCCGTATCACGACATTCGCCGTCCCGCGGAGCTGGAGCGCTCCGACTATGCGATGAGCGGCAATGTGGGGCGCACCGTCTCGGCGTGCCGGCAGGCCGTCGTCGACATCCGTAGCTGCATGGACTGGCTGGAGACGCAGGGCTACACGCAGTTCGGCGTGCTGGGGACGAGCCTCGGGTCCTGCTATGCGTTCATCGCGGCGGCGCACGATCCACGCCTGCGCGTTTGTGCGTTCAACCACGCTTCGACGTGGGTTGGCGATGTGGTGTGGCAGGGGCAGAGTACGCGGCACGTGCGCGCGGCGTTCGAAGAGGCTGGACTGACGCAGAACCAGGTGCGGCAGATGTTCGCCGGCATCAGCCCCATGGCGTATATGGAGCGCTTCGCCACGAACCCCAAGCGCGTGCTGGTGGTACACGCGACCTACGACCTGACATTTCCGCGACCCCTCTCGCTGGATGTGCTGACGAATTTTGAGCGGAGTGGTGTCGACTATGTCTCGAAGGTGCTGCCGTGCGGACACTACACGACCGGCGAGACGCCGTATAAATACATCGACGGCTGGTACCTGGGATCGTTCGTCCACCAGGCGTTCAAGCGGCTGGCCGAGCAGGGCTAGCTAGAGAACCACCTCGAGACCCTTGCGGCGGATGACGTTCAGCAAGGCGAGCGCCGGGCCTTTGGGTTGCTTGGTTCCGCGCTCCAACTGCGAGATGTAGCCCGGAGTGAGGTTGAGATAGCGGGCGAAGGCGGCCTGGCTCAGGTTGCTGCTTTCCCGCAGCGAGCGGATTTGTCTGGCGCTGATGGGCTTGGCGGTTGGGGAAACTTGCGGGCCCAGATGGCGAATGGTGATCTTGCGGTAGTCGGCGTCGCTCATGATGCCGAGGCGGTGCTGGCCCTCGGCCATCTCCAGGATGGCTTCGCTCAACCTACTACGTTTCATCTTCGTCAAGGTCAACCTCCTGCAACTCCCCGTCGTCGATCGCTTCTTCAATCCTCTGGGACGTGGCGCTCAACCAGTTCAGACCCAGTTTTCGCAATTCAACCAGCTCGTCCTGATCGATGTTCTCCCGCTCCTGTTTCGCAAATGCGTATAGAAAAACCGCCCGGTTCCCCATCCGGTACGCCACAATCATGCGATATCCGCCGGACCGTCCTTGACCCTTGCGTGCGACGCGCTGTTTGATTAGTCCGCCGCCGAGGTCCGCGTCGACAAGGCCCTGCTCCGCCCTCAGGATGGCTTCTCGTAAGCTGGTGTCTGTTATCCGTTCGTGCCGGACAAACCGAGCAAACCCCTTCGTCTTGTAAACCTGCATCGCCGTGCCCTGACACTAAGAACTATAGCACAATGAACTATAGTTGTGCGCGCGCCGGGAAGTATCAGGGGCGAAGCCAGATGCAACGTCAGCGAGGAGTCGGCGGAGGTCCGGCGATCACGGCGCTGGAGCCAGGACCTGGCCGAGCAGGGATCGACAGGCTAGATGAAGCCCTCTTCCAGCACGTTCAATTCCGACGACTCTTCGTAGTCGACCTTTTCGCTGAACATGGCAATCACGCACGGCGCGAGGACGATCGCCACGAATATTGCGCCAATCAGGATGCTGTGCTTCATAGGTGCCTCGATTCTGACAGCAACTTGTTACACGGTGAACAATGTAAGCATCGGCGCGCATAGGCAGTTAACCCCATCCCACTTTGGTGTCAGCGCCCGCGCGAAGGCGGCAGCGCGGCGGGCGATTGCATGACCCGCCGCTCCGCGACCCTAAGCCGCGAGGTGTCATAAGATAGACGTATGCCGATTGATTTGACTGCCTCGCTTGCCTCCGCAGACCCCGACATTGCCGCCCAGATTCGTAACGAGATCGTCCACCAGCACGAGGGGCTGGAGATGATTGCCTCGGAGAACTTCGTCAGCCGCGCGGTGCTGGAGGCGGCTGGAACCGTCTTCACCAACAAGTATGCCGAGGGCTATCCCGGCAAGCGCTA
>DASWCA010000388.1:0-6639 GCA_036390355.1 Acidobacteriaceae bacterium | reverse complement strand
AGTTCGTCGAAGCGCTGCGTGCTCAGGCCAATGCCGAAGTAGTTGCTGGCCGTCTCCTCAAGCTCATGCGCCTCGTCGAAGATCACGACACCCGCTGCCGGCAGCACGCCCGAATCGGCCGACGCGCCCGCTTGTAGCTTTATCGCCATGTCGGCGAAAAAGAGGTGGTGGTTGACGATGATGATCTCCGACTCAAGCGCCTTGCGGCGCATCGCGGTGATGAAGCAGTTCTCCCAGTCCGGGCAGGTCTGGCCCAGGCAGGCTTCGCCGCGCGCATCCAGCTTCGGCCAGAGCGCGGAGTTTTCGGGGAGCGCGTCGATCTCGGCACGGTCGCCAGTTGCAGTCTTCTTCTCCCATGCGGCGATTGCGTGGAATTGGCCGATCTCCTCGAGCCCCGAGAGCAGCGGCGAGTCACGCAGCGCATAGAGCTTGTGTTTGCAGAGATAATTACCCCGGCCTTTCATGTAGCAGACTTTGAGCGGGCCAAGAATGCTTTCGAGAAAGGGCACATCCTTGAAGAAGAGTTGTTCCTGCAGATTCTTGGTGCCGGTGGAGATGATGACGCGCTGTTGCCGTTCACGCGCCAGGCGCAGGGCGGGAAGCAGGTAGGCCAGTGTCTTTCCGGTGCCGGTGCCGGCCTCGACGATCAGGTGGCGCTTGTCGGCGAAGGCCTTCTCGATCGCGCGGGCCATCTCGTACTGGCCCTTGCGGTGCTCGAACTCGAGGTCCGAGCGAGACAGTACGCCACCCGGCGAGAAGAAGTCGTAGATGCTCGGCAGCTTCCGGGCAGCCGCAAGTGCGCCCTCATCCCGCAGACTCGCAGGATCAACCGGCCCACCCGACCCGTGCGAAATTTGTATGGGAGAAGACACAGGGCTCTTCCCTATGATATTCGTATTTCCTTCGATCCGGTCCGAAGCCGGAAATACGAGATACTCCCCATGTCACCAGGAAAGCGAAGTTACTGAGTCGGCTGGCAATGTGACGTTGATCGATCGCGATTCGAGGACGCATTGCACGCTCTGCTCGTGGGCTTCGTTGGTGAGAATGAGAACCTGGCTGCCGTCGGGGTTCTCCGCGGCAACGTGGCTCACGCCGGCAATGTCGCCCTTTGACGCGAAGATACGTGCGCCGCGCCCCATCAATTTGGAGAAGTGAGCAAAGGCCCAGTATTGGCCGCTACGCGTGATCTGGTGGGACGCCGAATCGATGGTAACCAGTCCGCCGCAACTGAATGGCCCGATGTCCGGCTTGCCTTTTTCGTCGAGCGCAAGGTTCCAGCCGCAGATGCAGCGCGACCAGTTTCGCAACACGTTGGTAAATGTGCTCGACCACTTCGTCCAGTCCTTCGTGTAGAGAGGGTCGGTGTAGTCCGGACCGCCCTCCGTCCAGTAGGCGTTCTTGCCGGGAAACGAATCGTGGACGTGGGTCATGGCGTCGGCCCCGCCGTAGTAGCCGTGCCACGCAACTCCGTCGACGTATTGCTCGACTGCAGGGTCGCTGAGTTCGTCGAGTGCGCGTCCCCACAGGTTGTAGTTGTGATCCAGTATCCAGATCTTCGTCTGCGGAGATGCTTTCGCCAGCGCCGGTCCGAGATGCGTTTTGACGAAGGTAATCTCGTACTCCTGTCCCCACAATGCCGCGGGCATGCGGCCGTCCTGATCCGTGTCCACCTCGTTCTGCACCGTGACTGCATTGATCGGAACGCCGGCGGCGGCATACTGCTCAAGGAAATTCACAAAGTATTTTGCGTAGGCCTCGAAGTAACGATTGCGCATCGAGCCGCCGTAAATGGAGTTGTTGGACTTCATCCATGCGGGCGGGCTCCATGGCGACGAGAAGAGGAATAGGTTGGGATCGAGCGCGCGAGCCTCGCGAAGACAGGGCAGAATCCAGCCGCGATCGTGCTCGATGGTGAAGTGATCCATCGCGGTATCCGGTGCGTTGGGAGAGCCCGCGTCGTCGAAGGTGTACGCGCTGAGGGAGTAGTCGCTCGATCCGATGCAGGTGCGGCCGAGGGAGAAACGCAGGCCGGACGGCCCAAACAGCTCCTGCAGCAGAGCGGTTCTTTGTGGGGCAGGCATCTGCATGATGAGCCAGCACGACGCATCAGTGAAGGCCGCGCCGAAGCCGAGGATGTCCTGATAGCGCTGCTCGGGGAGAAGATGAATTGCGTTGTCCCGGATATCGGCCTCGGTGTTCCATTGCGCGCACGGAGCTTGCTGAAACCTGCGCGAATCCGAAGTGACCCAGGCGCGGAGCTTGGACGTCGAGGCATCGGCCCTCATCCAAGGTGCAATGCCTGCCACAGTCGCGGCAGATGCGGAGATACGAAGGAAGTCGCGCCGGTCCATTTCTCACCCTTTCGTGCAACGCCAGATTGCAATCGGTATCTCGCAGCGAGGCAAGTATAACGTTTGTCTGGCTTGTTTGCACGCAGGGAGAGGCAGATTTCCTAAAAGGTCAGCGGCTCGCCATGAAGGATTTGTTCGACGACGCCGTGGACCTGGATGAGCGGCCAGGGTTGGGCGACAGTCTGCGCTTGGGTTTGGCCGGATTGATGAATGATGACGGCGGGGCGCTGGTCGAAGACGCCTCGCGACGCCGCGTCATCTTCCTGAGTCCATGCCGGCAGCCAGTTCCATGCATCGATCCGCCACCCGTGGTCGCCTTCGACGATCAAAGTGGTCTGGTTCCAGCGCGGCGACGCCTGGAGAGTCGAGACCACGCGCCCGAGGACGCGATCGACCAATGCCAGATTGTCGATGTAGGAGCTGTCGCAGAACTGCGTGTAGTCGGCGTGGATGCGGCTCCAGATGTTGGGGCTGTGCGGAATGGCGAAGTGGAGGAAGATGAAGTCCGCCTGGTCGGTGTGGAGCAGTTGAAACGCATGCTGCTGAAGATCGATTTCCGTCTGGTAGCGATGGCGAACGTCGTAGGTGCAAAGGTCGCGGTTCGCGCGGGGAGGTGATTTCAGCTCGCGGACGACCTGTTGAAGCGGGGTGTAGACGTTGGTCCAAAAGGGTGCGTTTTGCGCCATCAGGCCGTCGAACATGTCGTGGTTGGTCCAGTAGCAATCCTGAATTGCGTCGGCGTAGATAGCGCAGTAAGGGTTGTACCAGCCGACGGCAGCGGTGCGCCAGCCGGATTTTTCGGCATCGGCGAAGACGGTCTCCGCGCCTTTGATCGGTCCCCACCCGGACTCCGATTCGTGATGCACCCACAGGCGATTGTGGAAGTTGTAGCGGATGCCGTCGACGATCTTGCCCGTAAGCAGCGAGGGGATGATCTTGACCGTGTGGTATCCGGCAGGCTGGGCGTTAGTGAAGACGGTGCTCTGGGCGCGGAGAGCGTCGAAGTTGGGAAGGTTGAGGTCGGCAGCGCGGTGCTCGAAGACCTGATCGTAAGAGAGTTCGTCGAAGATGATCCAGACCAGCAGAGGATGATTGCGCGCGGGTTGCGGCGAAGTGGCCCATGCTGCGGTGATCTGATTCGGCGCGGGCTTCCAGCGCGCAACCCAGATCAACTGCGCGATGCTGCAGGCGGCGAAGATAATGAGCGACGCTGCCACGACGCTGCCGACGCGCATGAATCGCCGATACCACTTGTTGAAACGCAGCAGCAGTAGCAGCATTATGCCAGCCCAGACGACCAGCAGAATGATCACCAGGCCTTCAATGAGATCGAAAGGAAAGAACGATTGCGTGCGTTGAATGAGATATGGCGGAATGATGATGGCCGCGAGCAAGCGCACCCAGGGGTAGAAACGAGTCCGGCTGGCAATGGTGAAGATGATGAAGAGCAGCAGCGCGACCAGCAGGATGTCGGCGATCTGCGCATAGCAGATGCGCGCGACTGACTGCGGGGTGTGCATGCGGACGTCGGCGCCGCCGCCCAGCAGGTCGCCGTAGTTCACGACCAGGATGAGCGACGCGAGTCCGAGGCACTGGCAGAGCTTCTTCAGCATCCGGGCAAGTCCTCCTGTCGTGCTGCGCTCCACTTATTGTGTCTCTATCTTTTCGAGGAGGAAAAGGATACGTCCGTTGTCCAGTGCCTGGCGGTCGAGCACATGAAAACGGCCAGTGCATGCGCTGAGGAGATCGGCTTCACTAAGCGATCCGTAAAGGGAATCGCGGCCGCGCATCAGGCTCTGGTACATGGGATCTTCCACGGGCACCCATTCGACGACGAGATGATGCAGGGTCAGGCGGTAGCAGAGGGCGAGAATGGCGGGCAGGGGTATCTGCTCCATCAGCACAAGATGATGTATGACCGCCAGCATCAGCACGAGGTCGAACTTCGCTTCAAGCCGGGGCAGCAGCGCCACGGATTCGGCATTCTCCCAGCCAACTGCCGGGGTGGGCCGCGCGATGTCGGCGTGGATCGTCTGAATCGGAAGGTTGCGTTGGCGTGCCATCTGGAAGAGCCGGTCGGCCGAAGCCATGTCGCGTTCGAGAGCAACAACGTCAGCGCCCATCCCGGCGGCCAGGGCGCTGTACTCGCCGGTATTCGCGCCAATGTCGAGGACGTGAACAGGCCGCGCCACTTCGACAGCGTGGCGCACCCAGTCGAGCTTCTGCCGGCTTTCCTCGGCGGTGTAGTGGGTGAGTGTAGCCTGATATTCGCTCCAGTCCGAAGCGGCGTTCTGCGGCAACGCTCGGCGTGTGCGGCGGCGGAGTTCCTTCAACGTCCGGCGCAGCACGTCGGTGGCGACGTCGGGATCATCGGTCCGCGCGGCGGATTTCTTCGGCGCGGCCCCTGCGGGCTTGCGCTTATCGAGCAGGGCCGGCAGTGTAATCGGCCAGAAGGCGTCGCGCGACAGGCGCTGGCTCCAGCCGAGCGCGGCGTAGCAGTCGGCGGGCTCGTATCCGTCCCGCGCGAAAATGCTGACGGAGAGCGGCCAACTGAGCATCCGGTTCATCAGCAATGGCAGCAGGAAGGTGCGCACGTACTGTCCGTACGCCAGCCAGATCGAGGACTTGGGGTCTCGTCGTTCGAAGGAAAGAATGTCGACGAAGATGGGACGCGTGCCATCGAAGAGGACGTTGAGCGGAGTGGCGTCCTTGAGGATCAAGCCGGCAGCGAGCGCCTCGTCACAAAGAGCCAGAGTCAACTCTGCCGCGGCGAGCCACTGCGATGGAGTCCACTCCCACGGGTAGGTCGGGATGCGGATCTTTGGATGATGAAGGAACAAATCTGCGCCGGAATCGGAGTCGTCGATGATCGCGTCGATCAGATCTCCGCGTTCCTGCAGTGTTCGACAGAACGTAGACCCGAGGAAATCGAGCACGACTGAGCGTGAGCAGGCATCTATCCTGCGAATCACCAGGTCGTCTTCAAAGCTGAGCGAACCGGCGGGATCGCGGAATGTGGCCCTGGGCAATGCAGCGGTCATGCGGCTTCGCGGGATTCACCTGATTTAGTCCCAACCGGCACAACTGCGGCCGGCCCATCCTTCTTGCGCGAGAAAAAGGAGCGAATGCGGCGACGAACATAATAGGCGTACGCCGCCATCACGGAAGCGGCCGTTTGAAGTGCAATCAAGCCTGAACCTGGATCGATGTAGCCCCAGGCCCGCCGTTCGCTGCCCACAATCATGCACAAGGTGATAAAAATGGCGAACGAGAAAGAGATAAATCGCTTCATTAAAAGCCTTTCTTGGGTTGAAAGGCCGCTCTGGCGTACTAGAGGCGGCGCATATTAGCCTCAGAGGAAATCCACTGAAATCAATGCAGTCCAATCAAAAACACCGGCCGGCGACAATAGTTGCCGGGAAGTAGAACTTTTTCTGCATCGTGCGCGAACAGTTACCACCAAAGACGTAGTGACGGCTGCCGAAGATTCATGTTTCACGAAGATTTCTGACGCGGTTGGCCGCGAAAAGACGCGCGTCGAGTCGGCAGACTTCATCGCCTGGTTTGAAGTCACCTACAGAACGCGTTGAGCCGGGAGAGGATGGTCGCGCATCTGAACCATACAGAGGAGTTGCGAATGACGGATGAGGCGGCGGTCGAATTGGCGGGCCGAACACCGGATGGGCGGGTCCGGCGACGAGTGGTGGTGCTGGGTGGTGGTTTCGCAGGGATCAACGCCGCAATGGGGCTGGCGAAGCTTCCAGTCGACGTGACGCTGGTCGACCGCAAGAATTACCACACATTTCAGCCGCTCCTGTACCAGGTGGCGCTGGCGGTGCTCTCACCGGCCGACATCGCACAGCCGATTCGGTCGATCCTGCGCGATCACCCAAATATCGAAGTGCTGATGGACGAGGCCGTCGGTTTCGACCTGGAACAACGGCAGGTTCACCTGAAGACTGGCGCGATGCTTGTCTACGACTACCTGATCCTGGCGACCGGCTCGACCCACTCCTACTTCGGTCACGATGGATGGGCGAAACTCGCGCCGGGGCTGAAGACGATCGAAGATGCAACCGAGATTCGTCGCCGCGTCTTGCTCGCGTTCGAACTGGCAGAGCGTCAGATGCTCGAGAAGGGGTCGCATCCGCCTCTGAATTTTGTCATCGTCGGCGGCGGCCCGACTGGAGTGGAACTGGCCGGCGCGATCTCCGATATTGCGCGACTCTACATGCGCAACAACTTCCGCCACATCGATACCAAGCAGGCGAGCGTGCTGATCCTC
>DASWCA010000387.1:0-3698 GCA_036390355.1 Acidobacteriaceae bacterium | reverse complement strand
TTCGGGCTACTCCTACGGATCGATGGATGGAGACAGTTGGGAGACGCAACCCGTTCGCGAGAACGAAGCGGATGTTGCCGGAAAGGTCAAGCGATGACCCGCAGCTTCCCAATCAGGAGATCGGCTTATGCGCGAACGGCTGCGGGTCATTGGCGTTGGAGCGTTTGGTGTCTCCTCGTCATGACTTGCCTGGCCGGCGGAACGAGCGCCATACTGGCGCAGATGGGCGCGCAATCGGGTGCCCCGGCAAGTTCACAGTCGGGCGTTCAGTCTGGTGTGCAGACAGGAGTTCAAGGCCTGCCGACATCGCCGGCCGCTCTGCCGCCAGCAGCAACGACGGCTCCGGCGATAAGCGGCGCGGATCAGGCGATGCTTTATCCGGGCGACGACTTCACACTTTCGCCTGGAGACCTGATCGACGTGCGCGTCTTCATGCAAGTGGATTATGTGGCGACCGTCCGCATCGGGATGGATGGCACGGTGCAACTGCCCTTGATCGGCAGCGTTCCTCTTCAGGGGCTGACTGTGCGTGCCGCTCAGAATCTGGTTGCAGACCGCCTGCGGGAGGGACAGTTTTACAGAAACCCTGAAGTGATCATTCAGGTACTCAACACCGTGAATGGCTCGGTGACCGTAACAGGAGAAGTGCGCGCCATCGTGCCGGTCTCCACGCAGAGGAGCTTGCGAGAGGTCCTGTTGACTGCCGGCGGGTTGCCGGCGACCGCGAGTCATACGGTGAAGATCGTGCGCCCGGGAGTGGCCGAGCCGATCGTCGTCGACTTGGGCCCGGACCTGGCGGCCAGCGCAGCGGCGAACGTTCCGGTGCATCCGCACGACATCATCCAGATCACGCGTGCCAGCGTGGTGTACGTACTGGGCGCGTTTTCGCACCAGGGCGCAGTTCCGCTGGATCAGGCCTCGCCGCTTACATTGCTGCAACTGGCGGCACTCAGCGGAGGAATCAACTTTGAGGGCAAATACAACGATCTGCGACTGATCCGTACCGTTGGATCCGAGCGCAAGGTCGTCCAGGTCGACATCAAGAAGATCCGCGACGGCAAGGAGCGCGACCCGATCCTGCAGGCGAACGATATTGTGTTCCTGCCGACGAATCAGATGAAGGCCGTGGTGAAGAGTCTCGGTGTGGGCGGCATATTAGGTCTTGTCTCTCTTCTGTACACAGTCCACAGTTACTAGAATCGGCCACAAAAAGCGGCGTTTGCTCGACAGATTCTCTGAGCGCAAGCGACCGGGAAATTGGAGAGATGGATGACCTCCCAGCCTGAACGGCCGTACCCGCGCGTGAGCCAACGCGTGAGACTGGCCTACCTGGTGAGCCACCCAATTCAGTACCAGGCGCCCCTGTTGCGGCGAATCGCGCAGGAGCCGGACATCGACCTTACTGTCTTCTTCGGTTCCGACTTCTCTGTGCGCGGATACCGCGACGAAGGCTTTGGCGTAGGCGTCAAATGGGACGTTCCTTTGCTCGATGGATACAAACATGAGTTCCTGCCGAAGCTCCGCGACCGCGGAGACGCCGGCGTTGCAAGTCCTATGAACCACGGCATCGCCAGCCGGCTGCGCGGGCGGAACGGCGAGCCGGCGTTCGATGCGCTATGGGTCCATGGATACGCAACCGTGAACGCGATGCACGGAATGATGGCGGCGAAAGCTCTGGGAATTCCGGTGCTTCTGCGCGCAGAGTCCTGGCTGCGCGATCGTGGCCGGAGCGGGCTGAAGCTCGCGCTCAAGAATATATTCTTCGAGGGGCTGAAGACGCTGGTTGACGGCGTACTCCCCATCGGCACCCTGAATTCCGGGTATTGGCGTCACTACTTCGGCGACGGCGTCCCGCAGTTCCTGATGCCGTACGCGGTGGACAATAGCTACTTCGCACAGAGGGCGCGCGAAGCCGAGGCCGGCCGCGCGAGCTTGCGGGCGGAGCTAGGCCTGGATCCCGCGCGGCCCGTGATTCTCTTTGCATCGAAGCTGCAGCCGCGCAAGCATTGCAATCATCTGATCGAGGCGTACGCACGACTTGTGCGAACTCCCGGCATCGATCCCGATCCTTATCTTGTCATCGTCGGCGATGGCGAGGAGCGTGCGGCGCTGGAGCGCCAGGCGGCGGCTACCGGATTCACCAGCATCCGCTTTTGCGGCTTTCGCAACCAGTCGGAGCTGCCACGTTTTTTCGACCTCGCAGCCGTGTTCGTGTTGCCATCCCGCCACGAGCCGTGGGGACTCATCGTGAACGAAGTCATGAACGCGGCTAGGCCGGTCATCGTCTCGGACGACGTGGGCTGCGCGCCGGATCTCATCCGCGACGGGGTGAACGGATGCATCTTCCCGGCAGGCGATGTTGACGCCCTTACCAACGCGCTGCGGCGGGTGCTGGATGCCCCAGGCGCATCGGAGGCGATGGGGCAGCGTGCCTTCGAACGCATCCAGAGCTGGAGTTTCGAGGATGACATCCGGGGACTCCGCCGGGCGCTGGCGTCAATCGTGCCGAGGTTCACGGCGTAGCGCTCAGGCGCTCAAGATAATCCATGCGCATTCTGCACATCATCTCGTCGCTCGACCCGCAGTTCGGCGGAACCACCGCGGCGGTGCGCGTGTTGCTGGACCACGGTCCAGAGGGATACGCGCAGGAGCTGGCGACGCTTGACGATCCCGAGGCGCCCTTCCTCCGGGACCTCGCATTTCCAGTGCATGCGTTCGGCCCAACGGACTCAGGCTACGGCCGCTCCACGAAACTGATCCCATGGCTGAAGGCGAATCGATCGCGCTTCGACGGTGTGGTCGTCCACGGCATGTGGCAGTACCAGGGCTACGCGATCTGGCGGACGTTCCGCGGGCGCGTTCCCTATATGGTCTTCACCCACGGGATGCTCGACCCATACTTCAAGCATGCGTTCCCGTTGAAGCACCTGAAAAAATGGCTCTACTGGGTGCCGGTGGAGTATTGGGTGCTGCGCGACGCACACCGCGTGCTCTTCACCTGCGAGGCCGAGGCAGTACTCGCTCGGCAAAGTTTCTGGCTACACCGATGGAATCCGCATGTGGTCCCTTTCGGAACAGTCCCGCCGGTGGACGATCCCGAGTCTCAGAATGCCCAGCGGGAGGCATTCTTCCACGCCTGTCCGGCGGTGCGGGACAGGCGCTTTCTGCTGTTCCTCGGAAGAATCGATCGCAAGAAAGGCTGCGATCTCCTGATTGATGCGTTTGGAAAAGTGGCGGCCCGTGATTCCAAACTCGACTTGGTGATGGCCGGCCCGGATCCGCAAAACTGGCGGCCCGATCTCGAACGTGCAGCCGAGGCCGCCGGCATCGCAGCGCGAATCCACTGGCCGGGAATGCTCACGGGGGCGGCGAAATGGGGAGCATTTCGTACAGCAGAGGTGTTCGTGCTGCCGTCGCATCAGGAGAACTTTGGCATCGCCGTCGCCGAGGCCCTGGCTTGCGCTACGCCCGTGCTGCTGTCGGAAAACGTAAATATTGCCGCGGAGATCGCCTCCGGGGGCGCGGGGCTGATGGAGCACGACACTGCTGCCGGAACCGAGCGTCTGCTGCAACGCTGGATCGAGTTACCGCCGACGGAAAAGACCGCGATGGCAGCCCGTGCGATCGAATGTTTCCAACAACGCTACGATATGCGCGAGAATGCAAAGACAATCGTGCGGCTGTTTGAGAAGAGCGCC
>DASWCA010000386.1:0-5337 GCA_036390355.1 Acidobacteriaceae bacterium | reverse complement strand
TCAACCGCTCCCTCAACCGCAGCCTCTCGCGGATCGAACTCTCCCCCGGCGCCCGCCAGGAAGTAGACCGCCAGCGGTCCCGTCTCGCCGGCGCCCAGACCAGCGACCCGCGCATCCGCCAGGCAATCGACGAAGCATTCGTCTCCGGCTTCCGCGACGTCATCTGGATCTCCGTCGTCCTTGCCCTCCTCAGCACCGCCAGCGCACAAATGATCGGAACCGCGAAGCCCGCGAGGCGCTGACCGGTTGCCTTTAACATTTGCCATTCTGAGCTAACGTTTGTCATTCTGAGCGCAGCGAAGAATCCCCGCATTTTGCCCGCGCAGCCGGCAAGAACTCACAAACCGCAAGAGCACGGACGCGGCACTCAGGGTTCTGCGCGCCCATCTTAAACGCCAAAGCGCCGGGCAGAATACCCCGGCGCTCCAACGTCCACAACTCACTTCACCGATGCCGGATAAACCCGCCCGTATGAAGCTCCGCCATCGCCTGGCGAATCTCCTCCTGCGTGTTCATGACGATCGGCCCATGCCACGCCACTGGCTCCTCGATCGGCTTGCCCGATACCAGCAGGAACCGAATTCCCTCGGGCCCCGCCTGCACCACGATCTCGTCGCCGCGATCGAACAGCACCAGCGAGTGGTTCGCCACGTCATACACCGGAGCCGCGTTCGGATCAACGCCCGACTCCGTCAGCACCGCTTGCGGATCCGACGCGTCGCGGAACGTGCCCGAGCCCGCGAACACATACGCAAACGCATTCCGAGTCGTCTCCACCTTCAGCCGCTTCCGCTTGCCCGGTGCAACCGACACGTCGATGTAGTTGGGATCAGCCGCAACCCCTTCCACAGGCCCCTTCTTGCCCCAGAACTCGCCGCAGATAATCCGCACGTGCGTCCCGTCGTCATCCGTGACCTCCGGAATCGCCGCCGACGGAATGTCCTGATACCGCGGGTCCGTCATCTTCAGCGATGCGGGCAGGTTCGCCCACAACTGAAACCCGTGCATGCGTCCCTGTGGATCGCCCTTCGGCATCTCCTGGTGCAGAATCCCGCTGCCCGCCGTCATCCACTGCACGTCGCCGGCGCCCATCCTGCCCTTGTTGCCCAGGCTGTCGCCGTGCTCCACCGTGCCCGCGAGAACATACGTAATCGTCTCGATCCCGCGATGCGGATGCCACGGAAATCCCCTCAGATAATCTGCCGGATTGTTGTTGCGGAAATCATCCAGCAACAGGAACGGATCGAACTCCTTTGTCTTCCCGAACCCAAAGGCGCGCTCCAGCTTTACTCCCGCACCCTCCATCGTCGTCTTGGTCTGAATCACTTCTTTTACCGGTCGGAGTGACATTACTCTTCCCCTTCTCGGAGACTCTCCCTTCCCGCGCTCGTCGTTCTGAACACAGTCGAAGCCAGGAATCCCGCGTACCTCAACTAGCAACTAACAACCTGCAACTCTCTTTACTTCCCCTTCACAAACTGCACATCCAGCGTGATCGTCACTTCATCGCCCACCAGCACGCCACCCGTCTCGAGCGCCGCATTCCATATCAACCCATAGTCCTTGCGGCTGATCTTCGTCGTCGCCGAAACACCGATACGAGTATTCCCCCACGGATCCTGTCCCGGAGCAGTCGGCCCTTCGACGTCAAACACAACCTTGCGCGTTACATCGCGAATCGTCAGATCGCCCTCAACCGTGCCTTCGCCGGCCCCCGTAACTTTCACGCCCGTCGACTTGAACGTCATCGTCGGATACTTCTCGACATCGAAGAAATCCGCGCTCTTCAAATGCCCGTCGCGCTGCTCGTCACGTGTCTGAATCGAAGACACATCAATCGTGGCCGCAACACTCGACTTCGCCAGATCTGACTCATCCAGGGTCAGCGCTCCCGAAACCTTCGGAAACGTCCCCTTCACGTTGGAAATCATCATGTGTTTGACCTTGAACTCTGCTACCGAGTGGGCCGGATCGATGTTCCAGGTCGTAACCGCTGCTTGTGCTGTGCTCATCTTAGTTTTCCTCACTTTTTAGATTTTTGCTGCGTCACGTTCCTTTAGATGCGTTATCACAATATTCGTTGCAACGAATATTGTGATCAAAAAATCAATTCAATTCCTCACGGGCAGCCTGCAGCAATTCCGTCAAAGCCCGCAGCCGCTCCGGTCCCAAATGCCCCAATTGCCGCCGATGCGCCTGTTGCACCGGCTCATCCATCCGCGCCAGCAAATCCAACCCCTCCGGCGTAATCCTTGCCATCACCATGCGGCGGTCCCTGGTTTCCCGGCAGCGCGAGATCAGCCCGCGCTTCTCCAGCCGGTCCAGCAGCCGCGTAATGTCTGGGTCCCGCGTAATCATCCGGTTGCCAATCTCCCCGCAAGGCAGTCCGTCCGGCGACCCACGCAGAATCCGCAACACGTTATATTGATTGGAAGATAAGTCCTCTGCCTTCAACAATCCCGACAAGTGCCGCGAAAGTAGATCCGTAGTCCTGCAAAGTTCCAGAAACGTCATCTCTTCAGGACTCGAGATCGTCTGCTTCTTCTCTTCGGATTGGCCTGTTGTCTTCATCTGGTTCAACGATACTCGTTCAAACGAATATTGTCAACACGGACGCCCAGGAAGATTCCCAGCCAGCTAGTTCCCCGCCCTCACCAGTGACTCCAGAGGATCGGCCACCTCGGCATTCCGCTTCACCCGCAGGTTATCGATCGCGTAGTTCAGGAACCGCGCCTCCAGGCTCGGCGGCCTCTCCATAAACCGGCAGGCGGCAACCACCTGTTCCAGCAAGAATTTGGGTTGATAGGCCGCAAGATCGAGTTCCTTCTCCTGCCGAATCTTGTACACAATGGCCGCAAATACCTCGTCGGTAAGCATAATCCCATGTGCCAGGCACTCTTTCGTGAAGATTCTCTTGTAGATATCTAAGGACGGCGCACCAATCTCGATCTTGTACGGCAGGCGGCGCAGGAACGCCGGGTCCATCAGATCCTCCGGCTCAAGGTTGGTGGAGAAGATCACCAACTCCTCGAACGGGATGCTGAAGCTCTTTCCGGTATGCAGCTTCAGGTAGTCAACCCGGCTCTCCAGAGGAACAATCCATCGGTTCAGCAAGGTTGAGGGGCTAACAAGCTGGCGGCCAAAGTCGTCGATGACGAAGCACCCGCCCAGCGCCTTCATATGCAGTGGCGCCTCATAGAACTTCGACGTCTGGTCATAGCGAAGATCCAGCATCTCCAGCGTCAGTTCGCCGCCGGCCACCACGAATGGCCTCTTGCAAGGCAGCCATCGCGCATCGACTGACTGGCTGCGCAGCAGCGAGAAGCCATTCTCGGCGCCGGCCGCATTGGCAATCGGGACGTGAATACTGGGGTCGAACACACGAATGATCTGACCCTCCACCGTAACCGCATACGGGATGTAGATCATATCGGTGAACACATTCGCCAGCCGCATCGCAAACGTCGTCTTGCCGTTTCCCGGAGGCCCATACAGCAGAATTGCGCGTCCCGAATTCAGCGCCGGCCCGGATTGTTCGATCAGCGTGTCTTCCATCGACAGGTCGGTCATGTTGTCCCGGACCCGCTGGAACGTCACTACCTCATTGGTGATCTTCTGCAGATTGACCCGCTCGTTGTACTCGTCCAGCGGAACCGGAGCCGGCCCCGTGTATTGCGAGCGCGTCAGGGCCTCCATCGCCCAGCGCTGACCCTCATCGGTCAGCGCATAGTTCATCGCGGCAGAATTCTCCGAACGCACACCCTTGGCGTAGATCAGCTTCCGTTCCGAAGCGATGCGAACCAGCTTGACGACGATATGCGCCGGCAACTTGATCGCGTCAGCAAACTCCCGCGGAGATTCCAGCCGCCAGGTATAGATCAGCTTGATCAGCAGACCCAGCAGTTCGTTCTCGTCGATCCCCGTGCCTTCAATGCTCTCAGGCTCGACCGGAGTTCTATGGATGAAGGCATCCAGTGCCTCCTGGCTCATATACCCGAGCGCGATCACGTGATCCCCAAAACGCCCGCCTTGAGCGGCCTGGCGCTTGAGCGCATCGTTCATCTGCTCTACGGTAATGAGTTTCGCCCGGACCAGAAGGTGTCCAAGCTCCATTCGAACGGCGATGGCGTCCTCCTTGGAGTTTTCCAGCGGGAAACTGCTGATCTCTCTGATTCTCCATGAGAAAGCGCACCTCCGCAGCCCCTCAAAGGTCGTGGCCTTATGACACTCTCTGGTGATGTCCCACTCCGACCTACGTGCTAGCAGACGTCCCCCGAAGCCACCCTTACAGGAAAATCGGCTCCAGCTTCTCCACCACATACGTCCCGCACCGCTCGTAATCGGCACGCGGCCCTTTCCGCGCCGTATCAAGATCGACGCAGATCCACCCGCGGTAATTCACGCTCTTCAGAACCCGGTGGCACCCAGAAAAGTCCACCTCTCCATCCCCCAGGTCGTAGATGCTCGAGAAGAACTTCGCCGTGGTTGAGTCTTTCGCCAGCACCTTCCCGTTCGGATGAACCCAGTCGCCCGCCGGCATCGTCCACCTCGCATCCTTATAGTCGAGAAACCGGATGCGCTCCTTATACCTCTCAATCGTCCCCACCACATCGCAACCGGCCAGATCGAGATGCGCCGTGTCAGGTGAGAACCCGAACAGCTTCGGGTCGGTCATCGCCATGAACCGGTCGATCTCCTCCCGGGTTTGCACCATCTGCCCCATATGGTTGTGCAGTCCCGCCGTAAACCCCATCCCGCCCGCCAGTTCCCCAATCTGATTGCAACAAGCGCACAGCGCTTCGAAGCCCGCGGGCGTATTCGCTCCCGGCTTCTCGCGATTCGGCGAGAATACCACCAGGTGATTCGCCCCAAACTCCGCCAGAAACTTCATCGCAGCTTTAGCACTATCCAGAGCCTGCTGCCGTTTGCTCGCAGCCTCCAGCGGCCCGTTCCACGAGATTGTCACCACGTGCAGCCCGCGCTTCGTCACCTCGCGCACCATCTGCGCCTGCGTCATTCCAAACTTATCCAGAATCTGCGGAAAGCTGGTCACCCGCAGCCCGATGAAGCCCGTATCCTTCATCACGTCCAGGATGTCCGTGAACGGCACCGCCGGAAAGTAGTTCCACAGCGCCGAAGACAGCGCCCACTTCACATTCTTGTTCGCCGGCATCTGCCTTTCAGCGGCCGCCGCCATCGCCGCCGGCAACAACGAAAGCGACGCAATAAAACTCCTGCGATTGACCACCATAGGGAGAGGCTCGACTTCGACCCGGCGTTCCGGACTCCAAACACCGTACTCCGCGCCAGCCCGCTTTGGCTACTGCGAACGCGCCC
>DASWCA010000385.1:0-17656 GCA_036390355.1 Acidobacteriaceae bacterium | reverse complement strand
GTGGTGACGGCGAGCGCTTCGGCGATCTGGGCGGCGATGAGGATGTCGATGTCACCCTTCTTGACTGGGGAATGCTCGTCCTTCATGCTCTCGGCGAGGCTTGCGGGCGTGAGGGCGCCGAGCGCGAGCGTGGAAGCTCCGGCGAGCGAGGCGGTGCGAAGGAAGTTGCGGCGCGAAAGAGCGGACGTTGGTGCATTCATGACTTTGTCTCCTGTTGAGATCAGGAAAGTCTTCCTTACTGGTTGAGGGGCCCGTGGCGGCTTTCCTGTGTGCAAGGAGTACGAATGGCGGGAGCGGGTGGATTGGCGAACAGGGGAATTAATCGACTAGCTGGTTATTAAATGAAGAGGCCCGGCGCGATGGCCGGGCCTTTCCTGGTTCTGGGGAGGACTATCCAAGGGTTGGAGCTTGAGGGGTATTCGCGGGGCGGCATTTTGCTACCGCCATGATACTGAGCAGGCCGGTGCCGAGGAGGATAAGGCCAGACGGCTCTGGTGCAGCAGAAGAAACTGCTGCAGTGACGACAAGCGTGCCCGTATCGGCGTTGGTCTGATTATTGGGGAGCCGAACGGATGCGGCACCCGTGCCGAAGAAATCATATAGATTCACCAGATCGCCGTTTGCAAGGGTATACGACACTCCGTTGAGGTCCAGACTCGGACTTGGAACGGTGATCAAATTGTCGTTTCCTCCGAAAGTGTTTGGAGCAAGCAGACTTGTGATGGCGGAGCCATCGGTAATCCCGGTGATACCGGTGATGACGAAGGTCGTGGCGTCAACGACGTCTGCTGTGAATTGTCCGGATGCGCTGTTTGAGGTGCCTGAATAACTGAAGTTGAAGATGGTGGATGCCTTTGCTGCTGTCGTTGCGATCGCAGCGAGCACTAAGGCGCAGAGAACGGATGCAGTACGACTCATGAAGTTCCTCCTCGAACGGCGGCAGAATTTTAGGGGCGACAAAGTCAGATTAGCATTTCAGCAAGGTGCGACAAGAGATGCGCGCCGTCCGCGCCCCCGTTGTGGAGCGCGGACGGTTTGCACGGCACCGCGGCGGCTAGAGGTGGGCTACTTCTCTAACGGGCTGGGGCGTGCCGCGGGCGATGTGCCATTTGACGTAGTACATCGAGTTGCTGCCGCAGCCGGTGGCGGAGTCCGTTCCGGGGTTTGGCGTCTCGTGCGAGTAGGGTCCGCTGGCGGTTTTGGCCATCAGGTCGGCGTATTTGAGAGTGACTTGTTCGGCGGCGACTGCGCCGTCGCAATTGGCAGTGAGTATGTTCTTGATCACGCCGGCTAGGAAGCCGCCGAGGGCGCCAAGGATGCTTCCGAGCCCCGGGAGGATGGCGCTTCCAATTGCAGTGCCGCCAGCGACGAGACCTTTATCGGCAAGGGCTCCGCCCGCGGTTTCGAGGGCCTTATAGACGTCGCTCTCGCTCTGGTGGCCGGAGTTGACGATGAGGTAGTTGAACACGACGCTTCCGTTGACAGGGACGACGACGTTCGGGAACGAGAGGCCGACGTTGAACGTTCCGTTATTCAGGTTTCCCATCTTCTTCTTCAGCGTCTGCGGGGTTCCTTTGCCATTGGCGTCGCGCACGAGCAGGGTGAAGGAGACGTAATCGGTGTCTTCGTGGCGGGAGCGCGTGTCGGTGATTTTGAAGGAGTCGAGCGAGAAGGTGGCGGTTTGGACTTCCGGGTGTACGGCTACGCCTGTCAGGACAGGGGTTCTGCTTGTCAAAGTGGGCATGTTTCTACTCTCCGTCGTTTCGATTTCCGGGGACTCTGGATCGCCGGTTTGCAAACAGCGGGAGAGAACGTGCTGCGACGAGAGGCTCGTCGCTATGACGGTTCGCACCTGCGGATCAGTGCGAACCTGGCGCTCTGCGCGGCGATAACGCGCGTAGAGGATCGAATACATGGAGAGAAGCACTTAAGTAACCAAGGTAATTGCTTCACAAGTCCTTTAGGGTGAGCGACAGTGGTGGAGATTCTCTGGGCTGCGTGCAAAAGTTTGCGGGGAATTTGGCAATTTACTTTCCAATGCGGTGGACAAGGGATCGCTCGGGTACGTGGCCGTATCGGTGGTGTTGGGTATAGAGTCAATGTCGTTGAATTCAGAAGTGACCAAGGAGGTTCCATGGCTCTCGGGTTTGCTGCGGATATTCGCCCTCTGTTCCGGGATGGGGACATTGAATGTATGAAGTCCATGGGGATCGATCTGGACGATCCTGTGTGGATGTGCGTGTCGGCCAACGCGCAACTTGTTTATGGCACGCCGTCGGGAGGTTCGATGCCTCCGGATGAGCCGTGGCCAGCCGATCGTGTCGCACTCTTCAAGACGTGGATGGACGCGGGTTGCCCTGGGTAAGGGAACGGACGCCGGCTCGCCTCGGGGCTGCGGATTTGAAGCATGTGGTGCGGGGAGGGGTCTATAATTCTGCGCCATCGAAGAAAGGAGGTTGATTCAATGACCTCTTCAATGGACAGAAATAAGAAGATCGCATACCGGTTTATCGACGAGTGCTGGAACGGCGGGGACCTGGCGACGGTACCGGACGTGATTGCGGTGCACTGCCGCTATCATGACCCGGTGTTTCCATATATGACTGCGGGCGTGGAGAGCATGCAGCATCACATTCAGAGGAGCCGGAGGGCTTTTCCGGATATGAAGTTCACGATTACCGACACCATCGCGGAACGGGATGAGGTGGTGCTGCACTGGACCGCAAGTGGGACGCACCAGGGCGAGTTCCTCGGAGTGCCCGCGACGCACCAGAAGGCCTTGATCGCGGGGACATCGATCTACCGGATGGAGGATGGCAAGATCGCGGAAGAGTGGGTGAACTGGAACCTGATGTCGCTGATGGAGCAGCTCGGAGTGAAGACGCCAGCCGGGCAACCGGTGGGGTCGAGGTCACATGTCGGATGGGAGTAGTTGTCAGTTGTCAGTTGCTGGTTGAAGGCGAAGGCCCGGCTGGGAGGCTGGGCCTTTTGTGCGGGTTGCTATCTGGGACTGGCATAATCTGGGGCAGCACGTAAATCAGACAAGTGAGAGGGGAGATGACATGTACGACATGGCGAATATTAAGAAGCTGCGCTTGCTGGGTGAGGGTGCGCCGAGTGCGTGGGAAGGTTACAAGGCGTTCGACAAGGCGGCAATGGCCGATGGCGTGGTGCCGAAGAAGTATAAAGAACTGATCGCGCTGGGAGTGGCGCTGACGACGCAGTGTCCGTACTGCCTGGAGATTCACCGGAAGGCCGCGGAGGCAGCAGGGGCGACTCAGCAGGAGATCGCGGAGACGGCGATGGTGGCGGCGGCGCTACGGGCGGGCGGAGCGGTGACGCATGCGACGCACATCCTCGGTAGCGGCAAAGTGGAGTAGGTTGCTGGTTGTTGTTGTCGGGTTGAGGGCGAAAGGCCGGGGAGGGTGGGCCTTTTCACCCAGCTATTCCTTGTCGTAGGCTGCGGTGGCGGAGACTTTCTTGCCGGCGGAATCGGTTCCTGAGGTTTTCAGGGTTCGGGTCTTGCCGTCCGCTGAGACGACGATGCGTCCGGTGGTGACTGCTTTGCCGCCCATCTTGTTGCTCAGCGTCAGAGTACGGTCGTCGACTTTGGTGTATGCGCGTGAGTCTGCGGTGGGATCGCCGGTGAGCGGATAGTCCTTGCCATCGAACTTGCCCGTCCATGAGGTTTGCATTGGCTTGCCGTCTTTGTCGGTGCCGTCGGTGGTCACCTTTGTGTTGTCGCCATCCATGGTGTAGACGACGGTGGTGTTCTTCATGTATCCGGCCGGGATCTTCGATTTGGCTTCGTTGAGTTTCCAGGTGCCCATCTGCGGGCTCTGGGCTAGGGATACAGCGGCTCCGGCAAAACAGAGTGCGAGAGTCAATGCGAGGGTCTTGAGCTTCATACTTTTCTCCTTTCACATAGCGAAGGGAATCCCTGCGGCTGAGTAAGCCGGAAACTATACACTCTCTGGGGGTAGAGTTGCGCCCAGACCCACTCGTGGCGACGATACTGGATGGGCACCCGAGATGGTTTCGTGGGTGGGCCACTCGCCGGGAGGGTGTCCTGTCCAGCGAATCGGATGAGGTGGATTGGAGGCTTCGGATGACAACAGCGGCGGCCGTGCCGGAGCACTCGGCCGGCGACCCAATTCCGGCGAAGTGCTCGGTGATCCGGGTCCACGTCACCGAGTTGCGACAACTGTTCAATTCCATCGATCCGTCGCCGTTTCGCAGCCGGGACCTGGACCCGAAGGCCGAGGAGTTCATTGTGGGGTGGGCCAAGGATTTCGGCCGCACGCAGCAATTGGCGCTGGTGGTCGGCATCGACCGATCGGCGGGGCTTCCCGAGGAAGCGGCTGTGCTGCGGGATGCGATTCACGAGTTCTTCCGGCAGCGCGCGCTGGGACAGCGGCAGCGGTTGCGGGAACTGCTGCGCGTCGGACGAACCAGCCTGGCGATTGGATTGGCGGCCCTGGCTTTCGCGGTCGCGATCGGCAACTTCCTGGCCAGTTGGATGAAAGGCGGCGATGTGGGCCAGATCCTGCGGGAGATGCTGGTGGTCGGTGGCTGGGTTTCCATGTGGCGGCCGCTGGAGATCTTCCTGTACGACTGGTGGCCGATTCGCGAAGAAGCGCAGCTATCGGATCGGCTAGCGGCGATGCCGGTGCGGATCGAGTATGGGAACGCCGTGGGGCCAGAGGCTTGGAAGGCGGACTGGCCGGCGGTGGGGCAGAGTGGCGAGCGACCGCAGTAATATTCGCCTTTGAAGGCGGGCGAGCCGCAGCGCTGGCCGGTTGGGGCCTGGTAGAAGTGGCATTGGTGGTCGCGGTTGAGGTCTTCTAACGGTTCCGGCATGGTGTACCCCCCTGGGTATCCGATTTCTGCATAATCTTCCAAACAAACCACTTACAGGAGTGTTGAATTTGCAAAATCCTGAAAACAAAGGAGATAGTTTGCAAGATCTTCAAAACGCTGGAGTTATGGTTTCTTTGGAGCTTTGAGGAGAGGACACAAGCCTGAGGCTGGCGGATTCTATCTCGACCCTAAATGGGAGTATATGGGGTGACGCGCTGGGAAGGATGTGATTTGGATCACGTCTGATGTGCTGTGGGGGGTGTGGCCTTCGGTTTGGTATCGCCTCAGGTGGCTGGGCACGGACTCAGCTTACGAGGTCGACCTCATAGAACGATGTGACTTGGGATTGCGCTACAGAGGGTTGCCATCCGTGGGTTGCCCTGATTTCCCATTTTGGAATTTCAGACACATTGTCATCATAATAATGACATCATGTCCCGGACGGATGAATTATCCTCTTGCTCATGGTCACTAACATCATCCTCCGGTTCTTGCACGACGACCTGGAATACCCCCAAAAGTGGCTCGCAGAGCGGGCTTCTCCGTTGTCTGACGGACATGACGGAGTGCGGCTCAATAACCAATTCAACGAGCCTTTTTTCTTGGGAATCTCGGATGCCGAAAGGGGAATTGAGTATGCCGAGGCGGCGTTGAAGTCCCTGATGACCGAGTTGCCGTTCGTGGGATGTGGGGTCGCGACGGATAGTAGAACTTACCGATTTATTAAGCGACGATTCGGTGACGAGAAGTTCGATTATCTCGCGAATTTAGAGCAATTCAATCTTGCGCCGAGCGCACCGCTTAATCTGCTTCGAAACTTGCGGCCTGACGGAGAACTCGGACGCGGAAGAACTTTAGTCCCCCTTACCGAGCGCTTGGAAAATGTGTTTTTCGAGATGCACTCTCACATGCGAGATGTGGACGGTCTTCATGCCGATGAGGCACTTGATGAGCTATGCAAACTCCTATATGCGAAGCTTTTCGACGAAGAGCGCACACGGCCAGATGAACCCTATTCGCTACAACGCTGGCCTTACTCTTCTTCGGAGGAGTTTGCTTCTGTAATTCGTAGCGTGTACACGCAGGCGAGTGAATACGATACTCGGGTCTTCAGCCTAAAGATTCCCGGATATCAGCGGTCTCGGGGCGTATTCTCCGGCCCGATACGTCTTAGCAGCCCGGCTCTAGTGCGAGCAATGGAGACCTTGCAGAACTACTCCATTTCGCTTTCCTCCTTGGATGTAAAGGGCAGGGCTTTTCAGCAAGTCCTTGGTCCTGCTGTTAGGGCGGGGATGGGGCAATTCTTCACACCCGATCCAGTTGTCCGTTTCATGACTTCGATAGCTTCGCCTGCCATAAGCGACTTGATTCTCGACCCCTTTTCCGGATCGGGTCATTTCCTTAGCGCTTGTCTTCAGGTAGTGCAAAGAGACAATGATACGTCGAATAAGTTGTTCCATGAGTTTGCCTTCGGGAAACTGCATGGAATCGAGAAGAGCGATCGAATGGTTCGAATCGCAATGACTGATATGCGTCTGCAAGGCGACGGGCACAGCAATCTACGTTGTACTGATGCCCTTCTCCCTTTTTCCAACTACCCCGACATCCAACCAGAATCGTTCGACCTAGTTCTCACAAATCCACCTTTCGGTTCTCTCTTGAGTCAAGATGCACTGGGCCAACTCGGGACCTTCGAACTTGCACAGGGAAAGAAATCAGTTCCGTTGGAAATTCTAGGTCTCGAGCGTAGTCTCCAGTTCTTGAGGCCCAACGGTAGACTCTTAATTGTTCTTCCCGACGGAATTCTAGCCAACCGTGCCACTGGCGGTGTGCGAGATTGGATAATGCGCAAGGCTAAAGTCAGGGGTATCTTCAGTCTTCCCATCGAGACCTTTAGCCCAAATGGAGCCAATGTAAAGACGAGCATATTGGTGGCTCGAAAATGGATGTCAGGCGAAAAGGTCGCCAGTGATTATCCAGTCTTTCTCGGTCGTGTTGACTCAGTTGGCTATGATGCCCGAGGGAGGAAAATTGAAGTCTCTGACTTAGATGCCGTTGGTCAACTTTTCTCACAATTCCTATTGAAAGAAGGTTGGTGATGTGGACTCGTTTGATTCCTGCCGCGGAGCTAGCGGCTAGCCCTTCTTGGAAGCCGGATTTTTTCTGCTCTGATGGTCATGCCGTGCGGATTTCCCATCACCGACTACTACCAATTGGTGAGGTTGTTAGGGATCGAGGAGAATCGGCCGATCCCCTGGTCCTTGCTAACAGAGCAGCGCATTACATCGGTCTTGAGGACGTTGAGCCGATAACGGGCAGGCTTCTGGCAGTGCGAACGTGCGGCGAGATTGGGGTGCGATCCCGGTCGAAAACCTTTAGCAAAGATGACATTTTGTATGGACGTCTGCGGCCTTCGCTTAATAAAGTCTATCTGGCGGGACGAGTGGTTCCCAGAGGCTTGTGCTCAAACGAATTCCTCGTTTTGGTTCCCGATCGTGCGAAAGTTGTCCCTGCATACCTGCGCAGCATTATCTCGACTGGATTCGTCACGGACCTCGTCCCAAGTAGATTGGGTGGCTCCGCCTTGCCAAGGCTACCGCTTGAACAACTACTGAGCATCGAAGTGCCCATTCCGACTATTGCAACTCAAGAGCGCATAGCGCGAATTCTGACATCTCGGCTCGAACGACATGCGCGGTTGGCGGAGCTGATGGCAAGCTTTCCTGAAGCCCTCATGTCTGACTTGGCTGTTTCTCTGGAGACGGATCGTCCTGCGCCGGTTCGATCTGAGGTTCTAGACCTCTCAATAGGTCACGATATCCAGGATCTTTATCACGGATCTTCGCTATGATTTGATCCGTCTTCAATTTGTCGATGTCCAGTTCGAGTAGCGAAGCGATTTCGCGCCATTCCGCCGCTGAATACCGGTTCTTCTCTTCTTTGGGGAAATTGCGGTGTATGAAAGAGATGTAGTCATGGGCAATCTCGTCGGTTTGGCGTGAGTCACGAAACACGGAGGCTGCGGCTGGGGAATTGGTCTTTATCATTCGCACCAGTCCCCCAAAATTAGCGGCCAAAGAACTATTTGGTGGCTTACTAGCCGTTGGCCCTGAGCCACGCTCCCGACTATTTCTTGCATTAAGAGGCTCGCCCTCATGGGTACATGCCGCCGGGTCGCAACCGTCCGGGCATGCTGTGCCCTTTACGAATGAACCGCCGCGCGCCACGTGGAGAGCGTCGCGCAGACGGGCAATCTTAATAGCCGGACCGATAAAGAAGTCATTGACCTTTGGATAGAAGCGCAACTCGTCCTTGCTTTCCCAGCCCCATACGAGCACCAACAATAGGTCTTCATCGCGTAGCTTCCCTACTAACTCGTCAAAGTGCGCCTTGGCTTCCTCGGCACCTGAGTTCATCGACTTTACCTCGATCCGGAGGACTTCTCCTTCCTTCGTTGCGGGGTTCCACGGTCGGTCTCGATGAACGCAAGCGAAATCGTTGTAATCGTGATCGACCATCCATGCGATTTCGTAGGGGTGTGCATCTTCTATGGATGAAAGCCTCTTATTTGTGTGATAGCCCCACAATGCTTCAAGTAAGGAGCCCATGCCACTGCCGATCCTACCTCCTCGTGTGATAAGGAATTCTTCAGAGAAGATGTTTATCTGCTTGATTATGAAAGGGCAAAGTCCGCGAAGGAGTGCGGCCACTCCACTGGGTGTGAGTTCTGTCATTCGACCTCGATCACAAACTAGGCTACTCCACAGTGACGCTTTTCGCGAGGTTTCTGGGCTGGTCTACGTCGCAGCCGCGGCGGACGGCTATGTGGTAGGCGAGGAGTTGGAGGGGGACCACTTCCAGGATGGGGAGGAGTAGTTCGGGGGAGGCGGGGATATAGATGGTGTGTTCGACGAGTTGGGCGATCTCGTTGTCGCCTTCGATGGCGATTGCGATGACTCGGCCGGAGCGGGCCGTGACTTCCTGGATGTTGGAGAGGGTCTTCTCGTATTTGAGGACGCTGGTGGGGTCGTCGGGGTCCTTGGTGGCGATGCAGACTACGGGGAGGGTTTCGTCGATGAGGGCGTTGGGGCCGTGCTTCATCTCTCCGGCGGGGTAGCCTTCGGCGTGGATGTAGGAGATCTCCTTGAGCTTGAGTGCGCCTTCGAGGGCGATGGGGTAGTGGATACCGCGGCCGAGGAAGAGGAAGTCGTTGGCGGTGTGGAAGTGGCGCGCGAGTTCTTCGCACTGGGCGGTGAGGAAGAGGCGTGGGCGGCGGCGGCGGTCGGGGTTGGGGGCGGAGTCGGAGTCGGTGGGGATGAGCGCGGCGGTGCCTTCGCCGCCTCCGGTGGCTCCGGGGATGTTGAGGTTGAGCATGGCGTCGAGCTTGGCGGGGATTTTGGAGAGCTCGTCGACGAGGTGGAGGGATTCTTCGTCCGTAACAGTTCCGCGGACTTGTGCGAGGTGGAGTGCGAGGAGGAAGAGCGCGGTGAGCTGGGCGGTGAAGGCCTTGGTGGAGGCGACTCCGATTTCGGGTCCGGCGTTGGTGGTGATGGTGCCCTGAGCTTCGCGGGAGACGGCCGCTCCGACGACGTTGCAGATGGCGAGGGTTTTGGAGCCGAGGGAGATGAGTTCGCGCTGGGCGGCGATGGTGTCTGCGGTTTCGCCGGACTGGGTGATGAGGAGGCCGATGGATTTGGGGTCGGCGAGGGGATTGCGGTAGCGGTACTCGGAGGCGTAGTCGACTTCGGTGCGGAGGCGGGCGAGGCGCTCGATCATGAACTTTCCGGCGAGGCCGGCGTGCCACGAGGTTCCGCAGGCGGCGATGGTTATTTGGGTGGCCTGGCGGAGGTCGGCCTCGGTGATGGTCATGTCGGGGAGGAAGACGTGTCCGGTGTCGGGGGAGACTCGGCCGAGGATGGTGTCGCGGATGGCGCGGGGCTGCTCGTAGATTTCCTTGAGCATGAAGTGCTTGTAGCCGGCTTTTTCGGCCTGGATGGGATCCCAGGCGATGCGCTGGATTTTTAGCGGGATGGGGTTGCCGTCGAAGTCGGTGAGGCGGATGCCGGATGGCGTGAGGATGGCGACTTCACCGTCGGCGAGGAAGTGGATGTTGCGGGTGTGGTGGAGGATGCCGGGAACGTCGGAGGCGAGGAAATATTCGCCTTCGCCGAGGCCGAGGACGGCGGGCGGGCCGAAGCGGGCGGCGACGAGCTTGTCGGGCTCGTTGGCGGAGAGGACGCCGATGGCGAAGGCTCCGGTGAGGCGCTTGACGGCGCGGCGGACGGCTTCTTCGAGGGGGATGGGGGCGAGGAGGGGGAGGGTGATGACGGCTTCGTTGGGGTTGGCGTCGGAGGAGTCGGAGCGGGCGATGCGCGCCGCGCTGAGGATGGCAGCTTGCGAGGCGGCGGCGAGGTTGAGCTCGTTCTCGATGAGGTGGGCGATGATCTCGGTGTCGGTTTCGGAGACGAACTTGTGGCCCTTGGCGATGAGTTCGGATTTGAGGGCGAGGTAATTTTCGACGATGCCGTTGTGCACGACGACGAGGGTTCCTGAGCCGTCGCGGTGGGGATGGGCGTTCTCTTCGGTGGGGCGGCCGTGGGTGGCCCAGCGTGTGTGGCCGATGCCGAAGGTTCCGTGGATGGGGCTGGCGGCGATGACGGTTTCGAGGTTGCGGAGCTTGCCGGGGGCGCGGCGGAGCTCGAGGCCTTTGTCGCCACCGGCGACGGCGATGCCGGCGGAGTCATAGCCGCGGTATTCGAGGCGGCGCAGGCCCTCGATGATGATGGGCACAGGGGGATTGGGGCCAATGTATCCGACGATTCCACACATGGCACCAGTGTAGCGGGTGAGGGCGGAATTGTGAGTTGGCGAAGTTGGGACTTTTGGGGAGTAGGAGGCGCGGTGAGGCGGTCATATATAGGCCGTCGCCTGCTGCGGAGTGCCAGGTGTGGGCTCCTCGGCCAGGACCTGCGGTCTGCTCGCCGGCGATCCAGACTCCGTGGCGCGCGCCTGCTTGTGCGGCTTCGTGGGCCAGGTCGTTGATGGATGGAGACGGTGGAAAAATATTTTATGGAGCCGGCGAATTCGGTCGCGGCGACGGCGGAGTTCACCTCGGCGAGGTCGAAGACGTGAAGCTGATCCGGCATGGCCACCCCTCCTGTACTTAAGTCCTAAAGTACATCTTCTAAAGGGCTTAGGTCCGACAAAAAGTATATACCATTCTGCAAAGTACATGTTTCAAAGGACTTAGATGCAAAGTACCTTAAACAGAGGACTTAACAAGGTATAGATCTCTTTTTGCGTGGAAATTCAGGGCCAGGCAATGCGCCGCGCTCCTGCTTTCCTTCTTTCTTAATCATACAAGGCGTGTCAAGCTTCTCCACGCATCCAAGCACCTTCAGCGTGCCGAGCTAGTTGGGGGTGGGGTGGTCGATGTGATCGATGATGAGGACGGGGATGGCTTCCTTTTTGGGGACAAGGTGGAAGCCGAGCGACTCGATGGCTTGGCGGAAGGCGTCGGGGCGACTATCTTCTGGGCCGCCGTTGCCGCCTTGGATGGCGCTGGAGGGCATGGCCAGAGTGAATTCGAAGGAGCCGGTGAGGCCAGTCTCGTCAACGATCTGACGGTCTTCGATGAACCTCATCAGCAGATCGGCGAAGAGGGGCATGGTGAAGCCGACGCATTGAGCCACAGTTTGGCCGTCGGCGTGACCATCGTCGGTTGAGTAGGTATAACAGCTGCCGACGTCGAGTTCGGAATCGCTGTGGTGCAGCGCGGGAGCGTTTTCGTCGCGGATAAGGGCGTAGACGGGGAAGGTTTTCTGGACGGTGTGGAGTTGGAGGTTGAAGCGGCTTGCGAGGAGCTTCTTGATCATCAGCCGGTATTGATCGATGCTGGGCAGGCCGGGGGTGTCGGGTTCGCCTGCTAAGTCGAATTTGGTGTCGGCGATCCAGGAGGGTCCGCCGGAGATTTGGCGATCGCGCACCTGGTAGGCGAACTCGATGAGGTCCCGGACACTGTGATTGGTTCCGGTAAAGTCGCGGGTTCGCCACCTGTAAGAGGAGCCCTTGGCGTCCGGTGGAGTGGGCTTGATGGTGGCGACTTCAAAGGCGGGGTCGGCGGTGGAAGACATGTGCGGGAGTGGGGCGGGGCCGCTGCGTTTGAAGAGGGTGTCGGGCGTGGCGAGGGTGAGGGTGAGCGGGTAGGTCTGCTTCTGCTGGGTGAAGGTGCCGGCGATGGATTTGCCGTCGGCGGAGAGGTGGCCTTTGAAGGAGATATCGAGGTTGACCTGGTCGACGGTGAGGTCGGGCGCGGTGAAGGTGACGGAGGTGAGCGCGACGGCGGCGGGTCCCTTGTCAAATTCGTAAACGACGCCGTGGAAGGTTCCGTCGCCGCCGGCGTCGGTCTCGATTTTGAAGGCGATGCGGGGATTGTCGGGTATGGGTAGGGTGCCTTGCCAGGTGCCGAGGATGGTTTGGGCGCGGAGCGAAGTAAGCGCGACGAGGAGGCCGATCGCGCAGAAGATCGTTCGCCTCAATGGAGCCTCCAGAGCAGTTGATGTCTGCTGCTGGTGGATAGACGCGGCAATCAGCATTTTGCTCGGATTAGATTTCGGCAAACGGTCCGAAGTTCGTCTTCATGCGAAGAGAGCTTTCTGTGGTTGGGACGGGAGGGCGGACTCGTGTTGGAGGAGCCAGGATTTGCGGTGGAGGCCGCCGCCGTATCCGGTGAGTGAGCCGTTGGCGCCGATGACGCGGTGGCAGGGGACGACGACTCCGATGGGGTTCGAGCCGTTGGCCAGGCCGACTGCTCTGACTGCGGTGGGGTGGCCGATTTGTGCGGCGAGCGCCATGTAAGAGACGGTTGCGCCGCAGGGGATGGTCCGTAGAGCGCTCCATACTTTGCGCTGGAATGGCGTGCCTACGGTCTCCACTGGCACGGTGTCGATGGCGGTGAGGTCTCCGGAGAAATACTCTTCCAGGGCGTGCGTCAGGCCGTGTGGATTGCGGGCTTTCTGGAGCGTGAATCCGCCTCTGCCGTAGTAGCGCGTGAGCAACTGTTGCATGCGGTCCTCGTGATCTGTCCAGTCAGTCACGCGCAGATTGCCTTCGCGGTCGGCGATGATCAGCATCTCGCCGATGGGGGTGTGGAGACGGTCTTCAAGCAGTTGCAACGGGTCAGGCATGCAGGCTCCTGGATGAATCGGCGGTCCAGAGGTGTTGCGCGGCGTAGGCTCTCCAGGGACGCCATGATTCCGCGCGCTGCTCGAGGTTGGCCGAGGTGATGCAGTTGGTGTCGATGCGGGCGATACCACGCAGCAAGCCAATGTCGGTAGAGGGGAATGCATCCATCTCGCGCATGGCGCGCAGGGCGATGTAGTGTGCGGTCCACTCGCCGACTCCGCGAATGGTGCGCAGTTGTGCGACGGCGTTGTCGATTGTTCCCTGGGGGCGAAAGAGATTTGGATCGAGTGCCACGGTTTCCGCGAGAGCTTTGAGCGACTTCAGCCGCGCGGCCGGCATGCCCAGGCCGATGGATTCTGCCATGGCGAGATGTTTGGCGGTGGGAAAGACATGGGTCAGCGCGGGATGGATTTTGTAGGCGGGTGGAACGCGTCTGCCGTGGAGCGAGACGAGTTGTGCGGCGAGACGGCGGGCGGCGGTGACGGTGATCTGTTGACCGAGGATCGCTCGCACGGCCAGCTCGAATCCGTCCCAACCGCCCGGTGCGCGGAGGCCCGGGCGCTCGGCTACGAGCGGTGCGAGTAAAGGATCGCGCGCGAGATGATCATCGATGGTCACGATGTCCGCGCCGAGATCGAAGAGGCGGCGGACGCGGCCGACGATTGTGTACAAGGCCCGGACGTCGGGGAACAGGATGGTGACGGAGAGGCTTTGGTGGCGCGGCAGATGCGACACTTCGATGCTGCCGATTGTGCCATCGATCTCGACGGTGCGCGCGTAGGTATCTGCTTCGACCACTTCCATGCCGGGAATTGCGCGGGCCTGCAAGAAGCTGAGCATCGAATTCCAGTCGTAGGGAGAACGATAGCGCAGACGCAGATTCACGCTGGCCTCTTTCGCGGGAGGGCTGGCGGTGGATGTCTTGCGGCGTAGTTCGCGGGGAGGACGGTGAAAGAGTTCGCGGAAGGTTTCGTTGAAGCGGCGCACGCTGCCGAATCCCGCTGCGATGGCGATCTGCGTCATGGGCATCGTGGTTTCGTGGATCAACTGCTTGGCGAAGAGCACTCGGCGGGTCTGGGCGACGGCGAGGGGAGACGCGCCGAGGTGCTGAAGGAAGAGTCTGCGAAGCTGGCGTTCGCCGAGGCCGAGGCGCTCTGCGAGCTTCTCTACGGTGGCTTCGTCGCCGTCGAGTGCGCCGGCGTCGATCAGCGCCAGCGCGCGCGAGACGGACGTGGAGGTGCCTCGCCACGAGGCGAGATGGGGAGCCGTTTCAGGGCGGCAGCGGAGGCATGGGCGGAATCCTGCTTCCTGTGCTGCGGCGGCCGAGCTGAAGAACCGGCAGTGCTCAAACTTCGGCGTGCGCGCCGGGCAGACGGGCCGGCAATAGATGCCGGTTGAGCGCACTCCGACAAAGATCAGGCCGTCGAAACGTGCGTCCCGGCTTTGCAATGCGCGATAACAAGCTTCCGGCGTGGGCAGTTCCATGGAGTGATTTTCTCACTTCGGCGGAGGGTTGATTGGCGGTTTTCGGACATGGTCATTGGAGGGGGTTGCTGTGGCGGCTGGAGAGCATTTTTCGGATTCAGCTATCAGCTATCGGCGGTCAGCTTTCAGCGATTGGGCTTGAGCTATGAGGTTTGAGCTTTGGGTCTCGTGGCGATCTGTCCTCTACACTGTTTTGTATGTGTGGGGGATCACTCTTAATATGACTAACTGCTCTGCGTCACGTTTTTTCTATCTTGCTGCCGCTTTGTCAGTGGCGATGCTGCTGCCTGTTTCGAGCGTTGCTGCGCAGGAGCTGGGGTCCATGCCGGACATGCGCTGGCGGATGATCGGGCCGTTTCGCGGAGGGCGGACGAAGGCGGCGGCGGGTGTTCCGGACCAGCCGAATGTGTTCTATATCGGGCAGGTGGATGGCGGCGTGTGGAAGTCGACGGATTATGGGCGGACGTGGAATCCGATCTTCGATAGCGAGGATACGCAGTCGGTGGGCGCGATTGCGGTGGCGCCGTCGGACAGCAATGTTTTGTATGTCGCGAGTGGAGAGGGGCTGCACCGGCCCGATCTTTCGGTGGGCGATGGGATCTATCGCTCGGCGGATACGGGGAAGACGTGGACACATTTGGGATTGCGTGAGGGCGAGCAGATTCCGGCGCTGGCGGTCGATCCGGGGAATCCGAACCGGCTGTTTGCTGCGGTGCTGGGGCATCCGTATGGACCGAATGTGGAGCGTGGAATTTTTCGATCGGAGGATGGCGGGAAGAGTTGGGAGAAGGTGCTCTACAAGAATGAGAGGGTGGGTGGATCGGGTGTTGTGATCGATCCCAAGAACCCGCGTGTAGTGTATGCGTCGATGTGGGAAGAGACGCTGGGGCCGTGGGAGGACGCGAATGCGTATCCGGGGACAGGCGGCGGCCTGTTCAAGTCGACGGACGGCGGAACGACGTGGAAGCAACTGACGAACGGGTTGCCGCCGGGCCTGGTGCAGATCAATGTGGCGATTTCCGCGAGCGAACCGCAGCGGCTGTATGCGACGGCTTCGACGACGGTGCAGACGGAATACGCAACGGATAAAGGGATGGGCGTGTACCGGTCGGATGACGCCGGCGAGACATGGCGGAAGATTACGGACGATCCGCGGCCGGCGATGAAGATTGGGGGCGGCGATCTATCGGTGATCGCAGTCGATCCGCAGAACGCGGATGTGGTGTACAGCACGAGCATCGTGACGGTGCGATCGACGGATGGAGGGAAGACGTGGATCAGTTTGCGCGGCGCGCCGGGCGGCGACGATTACCAGAACATCTGGATCAATCCGCGCGATCCGAAGATATTGCTGGTGGTGAGCGATCAGGGAGCGATCATCAGCACGAATGGCGGCGAGAGTTGGAGCTCGTGGTACAACCAGCCGACGGCGCAGCTTTATCACGTAGCTGCGACGAATACTTTTCCTTACCAGGTATGCGCGGGGCAGCAGGAGAGCGGGTCCGTTTGCACGTCGACCCGCGGGAACGATGGGGAGATTACGTTTCGCGAGTGGCACCCCGCGGGGATTATCGAGTATGGATATGCGGCGCCCGATCCGCTGCATCCGGAGATTGTTTATGGCGCGGGCAGGACCGAGGTGTCGCGCTACAACAGCGTGACGGGAGAGGTGCAGAACGTTACACCGCTGCCGTTGAAGAAGAAAGATTTTCGCGGCGACCGGACCGAGCCAATTCTGTTTTCGCCGGTAGAGCCACACACGATGTACTACGCGGCGAACCATCTGTTCAAGACGACGGATTATGGGCACACGTGGCAGACGATTAGCCCGGACCTGAGCCAGGAGAAGTCGGGGCAGCCGGCGGGATTGCCTGCGCTGAAGACTGAGGATCAGGCGAAGCGGCGGGGCGCGATCTATGCGGTCGCCGCGTCGTACAAGACGACGCAGACGATCTGGGCGGGGACGGACGATGGGCTGGTGTGGATTACGCGCGACGGCGGCGGGCATTGGACGAATATCACGCCGCCGGGTGTGACGGCGTGGAGCAAGATTGCGCAGATCGACGCTTCGCGGTTCGACGACAATACGGCGTATGTCGCGGTCAACCGGATGCGGATCGATGATCTGCGGCCATATGCGTTTCGCACGCATGATGGAGGGAAGACCTGGGAGTCGATTGCGGCGGGGCTTCCGGACGATGCGCCGGTGGATGCTGTGCGGGCTGATCCGGTGCAGGCTGGGCTGCTGTTTGCAGCAACGGAGCGGGCGGTGTGGACGTCGTTCGACGATGGGACACATTGGCGGCCGCTCGAGTACAACCTGCCGCATACGTCGATGCGCGATCTGTTGATTCATGACGATGATCTCATCGTGGCTACGCATGGGCGGTCGTTCTGGGTGCTGGACGATATCGCTCCGCTGCGCGAGTTGGCTGCGCGTGCGGGCAAGCAGGGGGCGATGCTTTTCAAACCGGCCGCTGCATGGCGGGTTCGCCGCGATGAGAATACGGATACTCCACTGCCGGCGGATGAGCCTGCGGGCGAGAATCCGCCGGACGGAGCGATCGTGGATTATGCGCTGCCGCAGGATGTTCATAATCCGGTGACGCTTGAGATTCTGGATGCGAAGGGTGCGGTGGTGCGGAGATATTCGAGCGAGGATGGGGAGACGCCGTCGGCGGAGACGCTGCGCAAGGACCTGATTCCGCCGTACTGGCCGCAGATTCATGGGCGGCTGCCGGGGACTGCGGGGATGCACCGATGGGTGTGGAATTTGCGGGCGACACAGCCGATGGCGACTGCGTATGAGTATCCGATTGCCGCGGTGCCGCATCGCACGCCGCTGTCTCCGCAGGGGCCGTTGGTGCTGCCGGGGGTTTATACGGTGCGGCTGACGGCGGATGAGCACAGCGAGTCGCAGCGGCTGACGGTGAAGATGGACCCGCGGGTGCATACTCCTGCGGCGGAGTTGGAGGCGCTGCACGCGGCGCAGGTGCGGATGGCGGCATCGCTGGACACACTGGCGAAGGCGGACCTGGCGGCCCACTCGGTGGAGGAGCAGTTGGGGGCTCCGGAGAATGCTTCGCTGGCTGCCCAGTTGACGGCGCACCGTGCGGCGGTGAAGAAG
>DASWCA010000384.1:0-3449 GCA_036390355.1 Acidobacteriaceae bacterium | reverse complement strand
AAAGTCTCCCGCGTGATGGAGCTGCTTTGCTCTGCGTTCTCGGTCCGGAGCAGGGGCGCTTGAGCGGTGACGGTGACGGACTCGGACGTACCGCCGACTTGCAGAACCACGTCGATTCGCGCGGACTGGGCCACATAGATTCGGATGCCTTGCTGGACAAACCTGTTGAAGCCGGGCGCTTCCACGCTGAGGGAATAAGCGCCGGCGGGAACTTGCGAGATTGTGTAGTCGCCTGTCTGCGTGGTGACCGACTCGTATTGAACTCCGGTTTCTATGTTGGTGGCCCGAACCATTGCGCGCGGGATGATGGCGTGCGCCGGGTCCGAGACAGTGCCTGTGATGGATCCACGTTCACTCTGGGCGAATGCCGCTATCGTCAGGAGAACGCAAAATGTCGCTAGGTAAGTCGGCTTCATAAACCCTCCTTGAGCATCCACACGGTTGCGCAGCTAGTGGGTTATCACAGGCTTTCTCGCGTGTCAAGCGGGATCTGGCTGATGTCAAGGCAAAGTAGAAACTTCCGGTTTTCTGCAAAGTAGAAGCTTCCGGTTTCGCCAGGGAGGGTTTGGATAGCATGTTACAGTTCTGCGCATGGAGCGCGGATTGTTTATCACCTTGCACGCCATCAGCCGCCAAGTCGCGGCCATGCCCAACGAGTTTTATCTTCTCCGTTTGATTCATTCGGTCACCAGATGCTGTTGCCCGGGAGAGCGACTCTGGACGGCGAATCAACTCTCGCAGGCGGCCATTGTAAGCTTTCTGCGCGCTCGCAACCGCCAGGGTTTTGAGATTTACCTTTGGCCTTATGCCGACCGCGGCAATGCCGGCTACATCCTCCTCGATCTGGATCGAGCTGACTCGCAGATCATCGAAACCATGCGCGCCAATGGACACGAGCCTTGCCTGGTGTTGCAGACCAGTCCCGGTCATCTCCAAGCTTGGGTTCACGTCAGCACTACGACTCTGGAGCCTACCGTAGCGACTCATATCGGCAGACAGTTGGCTCGCGCCTATGGCGGTGATATCGCCAGCGCCGACTGGCGCCATTTGGGCAGGCTGGCCGGCTTCACCAATCAGAAGCCCTCGCGTCGCCGGCACAGCAACTTCTCTCCTTGGGTCAAAGTCCTCCACGCCGAACACGGCTTGGCCCGCGGCGGCGCCTCGCTGGTCCAGGCCGCCCAGAGCGGTCTGTCCCCAGTTTGTCCACCACACCGCAGTGACTCTCGCCACGCTCTGGCTGGCGACTCGGGCCGCCCATCGGATTCCAGTCAACCTATCGCCTCCTCTCTCTCACCCGCTACCGCCTCTGGCATCTACTCCCGTTGGATGAACCGGCTGCGCATTGCGCAGCGTTACTCCCCGCCCGATTGGAGCATCGCCGATCTGTGGATCGCCAAGGATCTGCTTTCCCGCCGCACGCCGCTGGCCCAAGTCCTTGCCATCTTGCGGCTCGGTAGTCCCGGCTTCCCTCGCCGCCACTCCGATCCCGAGGACTACCTCCGCCGCACCCTCGCGCGAGCCGCCCGGGAACTGCAGCACGCCCCTTTTCCCGCGCGCCCTAGCGCCGCGCCGATGAACGCGCAGCCCAGCGATCACGATTCCGCATGATGCTCCCCAGGCGCGCTGTGTGTTCGATGACAACGCTACTTTGTTCCTCGGCCCACCGCTGTCGCCGGCCTACCAGGCGCGTTCGGATTCCTCCTCTGACTCCCCATAAGCATGGGCCACCACTTGCTCCAGGCTAGGCCCGCTGTTCAGGTCGAAGCCATGCATCCAGCGGGGATTGCCGCTCTTGCCGCTTTTCTTGACGCCAGCTTTCCTCGCCACCGGTGCCGCCGCAGTCGCTCGCGCCGCTTCGCACACCGTGATCCGCAGCAGCTTGCCACTCCATTGCGCCACCAGGCTCCCATCCAGCCGCTCCTCCACTCTCACCCGTTGCCCCTTCAGCCCTGCCTTGATCTGCTGGCGCGCCACCTGGTAGTACTTCCCTCCATAGCGGATCGTAAAGTCCTGCCCCACCACCCGCTCCTCTACATAGCTCAGTATCGAAGCCAAGTCGTGCTCCTTCCCCAACGGCCGATGCGCATCCACCTCACTGGCCGGCTGGACCGTGAACCGCTCGTTCCACAACGGCAAGTACTCCTGCTCCAGATAGGCGTTGGCTCCCTCCAGCGTGCGCACTTTCGCCTTGCGCATCCCCTTCACCAACCGATCCTGCGCCGTCTCGAAAAATCTCTCAATCCTTCCCTTCGCTTGCGGAGACCGCGCCGCAATCCAGCCAATCCCCAGTTCCCTCAGCGCCCGCCCGATCTGCGTCTCAGCCAACTTGCCGTCCCGCTCTTCATCGCGCTGGTTCGGCCGATTCGTTTGAAATAAGCCTGCCCGGTCGGTATAGCCATCCACGAATCGTCCGTGTTTCTTCAGCCACGCCCACATCAGACGCATGTTCTCCGCTGTCGTATCTCCCACGGCAAATCGTCCCTCACCACGACTGGTCGCATCGTCCACCATCCCGATTAGATACAGGCGAGCTCCGCGTCCTTCCAACCAGTCGTGATCCGATGTGTCCCACTGCACCAGTTCGCCGAAACAACTCCGCCTCGTTCGCCATACATGTACCTCCTCGAGGCGTTGCTTGCGCCGCTTCCATATCCCCGCGCGCAGCATCCACTGCCGCACTGTCTCCCGGCTAGCCGTGATCTGGTGATCGCGTTCCAGGTACTCGCTCGCCAGCGTCGGCCCAAAGTCGGCGTACTCTCGCCCGACAATCTCCATCGCTTGCTTCTCGATCTTCTCGGCAATCTTGCGCTTTGACCTCGCTCCTCGCAATCCATGCATCACCGCCTTGTCGCCCTTCTCTCTTATCCGCTCCACCAACTCTCGGATCCAACGATCGGTCAGCTTGAGCTGCCCCGCCGCCTGCCGCTGCGTGATATGCCCCTTGCGCACTTCGTGCAATACCTTCAGCCGATCGCGATCATCCTGTGTCAACAACAGCGTCTCCTCTTGCATCCGGCCATCTTCCCGGTTGTCAAGAGGAACTTTCTACTTTGCTCTAATAGGAATTTCTCACTTTGCTGCGACAATGGCGCTAATGATAATGACAACAGTAATCCGGACGCAAGGGCGGCGCGCTGCGCGAACGAAGCTACAGAACCGCCATGCGCTAGCATGCGGGCGGCTCGATAAGGTGAAAGACTGCATGCTAGCGCATGGCGGTTCCGTAGCCGTCGGTGCAGACTCCGGCAAAGCTTACGTGCGGATTACGGAACGATTGAAGGCTGACAAAGGCAGAAGGGATTATAAAACCGTGATAGCCTTTAGATGTCGGCACGGACATGAAAACCTATCGTGATCTCATCACCGAAATTGGGGAAGGAACGCAAGACGATTCCGAACATCTCTTCGAGATGGCCAACCTAGTTCAGCGAGACACAGGCTTACCTTTT
>DASWCA010000383.1:0-18046 GCA_036390355.1 Acidobacteriaceae bacterium | reverse complement strand
AAGCCATCGTCGGAGCCAACGCCTTCGCGCACGCCGCCGGCATCCACCAGCACGGCGTCATGGTCAACCCGCTGACTTACGAGATCATGACTCCCGAGTCTGTCGGCGTCCCGCACAACTCGCTGGTCCTCGGCAAACATAGCGGCCGCCGCGCCCTCGAGCAGCGCTACGTCGAACTCGGACAAAATCTTTCCCGCGCCGAACTCGACGCCGTCTACCACCGCTTCACCGAGCTCGCCGACCGCAAGAAAACCATCTACGACCAGGACCTGCTAAGCCTGCTCAAACCCGAACCGAACGTTTCCGCAATCGCATGAATTTTCGCTTGTCATTCTGAACGCAGTGATTTCGCCGTTGCCTGTTCCTAATCCGTGCTTCTATCCGTGTTGATCCGTGTTAAGCCTTTGTCTTAGGAGTAAGTTGAATGCGTCTCAAGATAGCCATCCTCGCCGGCGACGGCATCGGTCCCGAAGTCACCAACGAAGCCGTCAACATCCTGAAAGCCGTCGCCGAGTTCGGCGGCCACGACTTCACCTTCGTCCCGCTGCTCGTCGGCGGAGTCGCCATCACCGCGACCGGCTCGCCCCTGCCCACCGCGACCCTCGAAGCCGCGCTCGCGTGCGACGCCGTCCTGATGGGCGCGGTCGGCGACAACAAGTTCAACGCCCTCACCCCCGACAAGCGCCCCGAAGCCGGCCTGCTCCAGATACGCCACGCGCTCGGCGGTTTCGCCAACCTGCGCCCGTCTATCGCCTACCCGGCGCTCAGCGGAAATTCTCCTCTGCGTCCTGAGGTGACTGAGGGCGCCGACATCCTCTTTGTCCGCGAGCTCCTCGGCGGCCTCTACTTCGGCTCGCCGCGCTGGTGGAACCGCGACGCTGGCGCACCGGGAGGCGGCGAATCCATCAACACCATGCGCTACACCAAGGCCGAAGTCGTGCGCGTCGCGCGCGTCGCCTTCGAACTCGCCTCCAAGCGCCGCAAGAAAGTCACCTCCGTCGACAAGGCCAACGTCCTCGAAGTCTCGCAACTCTGGCGCGACGCCGTCACTGAGGTTGCCAAGGACTATCCCGAGGTCACGCTCGAACACCAGCTCGTCGACTCGATGGCCATGCACCTGATGAATATCCCGCGTAACTTTGACGTCGTCCTCACCGAGAACCTCTTCGGCGATATCCTCTCCGACGAGGCCGCTGTCATCACCGGCTCGCTCGGCATGCTGCCCTCGGCTACCATCGGCGGCGCAGTCAATCTCTACGAGCCCGTACACGGCTCTGCGCCCGACATCGCCGGCACCGGCAAGGCCAATCCGCTCGGCGCAATCCTCACCGCCGCCATGGTCCTTCGCCACTCCGCCAACCTCGAAGCCGATGCCGCCGCGATCGAAGCTGCTGTCTCCCAGGTCCTCACCGCCGGCCACCGCACCGCCGATATCGCCCGCGGAAACGCACCTCAAAATACGCCAGCCCAACACCTCGTCTCGACCACCGAGATGGGCAAACTCGTCCACCAGGCGCTCGCCGAAGCTATCGACCGCCGCCAATCCCTGCACGCCGTCTAGTCGCGAGAACAGAAACCTAACACGGATCAAACGGATGAAACGGATCAAAAGCAAAACGAATGGAACGACGAAACGCACACCACGTCAATCCGTGCTTCTATCCGTGTTCATCCGTGTTAAGCCTCTAAACCTGCCCATGCGCCGCCTCCTCCAACTCGCCGCCTTTCTCCTCTTCACGGCCACGCTCGCGCCCGCGCAGATCGCCCCGATGACGCCATCCGGCGCGCCCGAGCCTCCCAGAAAAAAAGAGAAGCCCGTATCTGGCAACATCGAGTGGATCTGGCAGTACACGCCCGACGGCGCCAACAAAGACGGCCGCGAAAACGAGCTCATTCAGGACTCGCACTTCGGCCCATTCATCGATCAGTACCTCACGACCCCCCAGACCTTCTGGGGCCAACCCGTCAACGGCCATTACCGCCCGCTCGCCGCCACCGCGCTCGATCACCTCACCGTCCCCGGTAAAGTCGTCGCCGACGAGAACCGCTACATCTCCATCACCGGCTGCGTGGTCCACTTCTGTCCCGCGCGCGGTCTGCTCTGGGTCGATCTCAACGGCAAGCAACACCTCGTCGTCTTCGCTGCCATCGACTGGATCAAGCAAGGTCACCCCACCACCGATCCCGAAGCCGAATACACTCTTTGGATCTTCCCCAACCAGCCGCTCAGCGGCGCACAACATCTGCCACCCGCGCTGACGAAGGCCATCGCGCGCTGGACCGCCGAGCCGCTCGCCGGCCGCGGCATCGTCCAGAACATCACCCACGCCATCCTCGTCGACCCCGACGGCACGCCCCACGAAGTCGCACCCTCAGCCATCGGCGTCAACCCGCCATCCACCAAGTCCGACACCGACACCGACAACGACGCACCGGCACTCAAGCCAAGAAACTAACACCTGAGAACTGACCACTGAGAACTCAACTTATGACGACACCGAACACCACTCCCCGCACCCTCTTCGAAAAAGTCTGGCAGTCGCACCTCGTCGCCGAGCCCACAGGCGAGCCGGCGATCCTCTACATCGACCTCCACCTCATCCACGAGGTCACCTCGCCCCAGGCCTTCGACGGCCTCCGCGTCGCCGGCCGCAAGGTCCGCCGCCCCGACCGCACCATCGCGACAGCCGACCACAATGTCCCCACCACCTCCGTGCAGGACCGCCTCGTCATCACCGACCAGATCTCGAACGCGCAAGTCAACGCGCTGCGCAACAACTGCGCCGAGTTCGGCATCCAGTTCTTCGACGTGCAGGATGTAGACCAGGGCATCGTCCACATGATCGGACCCGAGCTCGGCGCCACCAAGCCCGGCAGCACCATCGTCTGCGGCGACAGCCACACCGCCACCCACGGGGCGTTTGGCGCTTTGGCGTTCGGGATTGGGACGAGCGAAGTCGAGCACGTGCTGGCCACTCAGACCCTGCCGCAATCGCCGGCCAAAACCTTCCGCATCACCGTCGACGGCGAACTCCCCTTCGGCGTCACCGCCAAGGACATCATCCTCGACATCATCGGCCGCATCGGCACCGACGGCGCGACCGGCTACGTCATCGAATACGCCGGCTCTGCTATCCGCGCCCTCTCCATGGAAGGCCGCATGACCGTCTGCAACATGAGCATCGAAGCCGGAGCCCGCGCCGGCCTCATCGCCCCCGACGACACCACCTACGCCTACCTCAAGGGCCGCCGCTTCGTGCCGCAAGGCGCTGAGTGGGACGAGGCTGTCGCCCACTGGCGCACCCTCCCCTCCGACCCCGGCGCGAAGTTCGACCGTGAACTCCACATCGACGCGGCCTCGCTCGCACCCGCCGTCACCTGGGGAACCTCGCCCGGCATGACCACCACCATCGACGCTTCCGTCCCCACGCTCGCCGACGCCAAAACCGATGCCGACCGCAAGTCCTTCGAGCGCGCCTACGAGTACATGGGGCTGAAACCAGGTACAAAGATTGAGGACATTAAGATCGATACCGTATTCCTCGGCTCATGCACCAACGGCCGCATCGAAGACCTCCGCGCCGCCGCCGCCATCGTCAAGGGCCACCACGTCGCCACCAAGATCCGCGCCATGGTCGTGCCCGGCTCGCAGGCGGTCAAGCGCCAAGCCGAATCCGAAGGCCTCGACGACATCTTCAAGTCCGCCGGATTCGAGTGGCGCGAGCCCGGCTGCTCCATGTGCCTCGCCATGAACCCCGACATCCTCCAACCCGGCGAGCGTTGCGCCTCAACCTCCAACCGTAACTTCGAAGGCCGTCAAGGCCGCGGAGGCCGCACCCACCTCGTCAGCCCGCAAATGGCCGCCGCCGCCGCCATCACCGGCCACTTCACCGACATCCGCACATGGAAAGGCTAAGCAAGAAGATCGACCACGGATTCACACGGATGAACACGGATAAGAACAAAAAGAAAATGAGAACTCCCCAGACAACCGAGAGACACGCCGTAAAAGGATTCGTACTCGATCCGTGCTTTTATCCGTGTCATCCGTGTTAAGTTTTTGCCTTTAGGAGACCAATGATCCCCATCAACGTACTCACCTCCACCGCCGTCCCTCTGCCGCTGCCCAACATCGACACGGACCAGATCATCCCCAAGCAGTTCCTCAAGCGCATCGAGCGCACCGGCTACGAGGACTTCCTCTTCTACGACTGGCGCCGCCTCCAGGAAGGCCCCGGCGTGAGCAAAGAAGATGTAGGCAAGCCCGACCCCTCCTTCGTCCTCAACAACGCAGCCTACGCCGGCTCGCAAATCCTCATCGCCGAGCGCAACTTTGGCTGCGGCTCCTCCCGCGAACACGCCGCCTGGGCGCTCAATCAGTACGGCTTCCTCGCCGTCATCGCCCCCACCTTCGCCGACATCTTCTTCTCCAACGCCGGCAAGAACGGCATCATACTCGTCCGCCTCAGCGAAGAAGACGTCCAAACCCTCCTCGCCCGCTCTACCGCGAACCCCGCGCACAAACTCACGATCAACCTCGAAGCCCAGACCGTCACCGACGATCAAGGCTTTAGCGCCCACTTCGACATCGACCCGTTCCGCAAATACTGCCTCCTCAATGGTCTCGACGACATCGGCCTAACCCTTCGCCACGAGAGCGCCCTCGACAAATTCGAGTCCGCCCACGACAAAGAATTTTGGTCCACCCCCAAACTAGCAACGGCGTAACGCCGACAAACACCGATGAAGAAACGAGCAGTCAAGTAGGCACAGAGCAAATCGGTTCCATCGGTGCCAGTCGGTGTTAAGCCTTCGCATAAAAGAAGATGCCCATCACTCTCCAACTCGACCGCCGCAGATTCCTCCAGACCCTCCTCTGCGCCTCGACCACCCTGGCCCTCCCCGCCAGCGCCTTCGCCGACACCCTCATCGGCTCTCCCCTCCCCCCCTGGCGCGAAGGCAACTTCGACATCCACCACATCGACACCGGCCGCGGCAACTCCACGTTTCTCGTCTTCCCCGACGGCACCACCATGCTCATCGACGCCGGCGCAGTCACCAGCGCACCCGCTGGCACCCTCAACCCCGCGCGTCCCAACGCCTCCAAACGCCCCGGCGAATGGATCGCCGCCTACATACTTGCCCACGCTCCGCAGCCCCACCTCGACTACTTCCTCGCCACCCACCTGCACGCCGACCACATCGACGGCCTGCCGGACGTAGCCGCGCATCTGCCCATCGGCACCTGCATCGATCGCGCCTTCCCGCACTACGCACCCAACCAGCAGCCGCCAGCAAGCGCGAAGGCTTACCTCGACTTCCTCCAGAACCGCGTGCGCGATGGCAAGCCCGTCGAAGCCGCCCGCGTTGCATCATCCGACCATGTCGTCCAGCGCAACCATCCTGCCGCCAGCTTCCGCGCGCGCATCCTCGCCGCCAACGGCAACATCTGGAACCCCAAAACCAACTCGGTCGACGCGCACCTCGCAAACGTTTCCGCCGCCGGCAACGCTCACGGCTACGAGAACAACTTCTCCGTCGCCACACGCTTCGACTACGGCGCCTTCAGCTACTTCACCGGCGGCGATCTCGACTGCGACACCTTCGATGGCCACATGCCCGAGCTCGACACCGAAACCCCCGTCGTCCGCGCGTGCGGCCGCGTGGAGGTCGCAGTCGCCGACCATCACGGCTACTTTGACGCCTGCGGTCCCGCCTTCGTCCAGGCACTCAACGCGCAGGCCTACATCGTCCCCTCATGGGACATCGGCCACCCCGGCAGCGCGCAGATGCAGCGCATGGAAGGCGCCTGGGATTTCAACGACAGCAAAGCCGTCCACGATGTCTTCACGCTCGAACTCCTGCCGCAGAACGCGCTGATTAACCGTCGCTTCTCCGGCCAGCTCAAATCGCAGATCGGCCACCTCGTCGTCCGCGTCGCCGCCGGCGGCACCAACTACCAAATCTATTCACTCGACAGCACCCAGGAAACCAGCCCCATCACCGGCGTCTTCGGCCCCTACACATGCCGCGCCTAACCATGAAAAGGACCGCACCTTGAGCCAGCAGAACCAACTCGATCCTGCAAAGAAGAACTCCATCGTCCTCACCGAAGGCCCCAACCGCGCCGCGGCCCGCTCCTACTTGCGCTCGGTGGGCTTCAGCAAGGAAGCCCTGCACAAGCCCATCATCGGCATCGCCAACACCTGGACCGAGATCGGCCCCTGCAACTTCCATCTCCGTCAGGTCGCCGAGGCCGTCAAGCAGGGCATCCGCGAGGCCGGCGGCACGCCCATGGAGTTCAACACCATCACCATCCACGACGGCATCACCATGGGCACGCAAGGCATGAAAGCCTCGCTCATCAGCCGCGAAGTCATCGCCGACAGCATCGAACTCGTCACCCGCGGCAACTCCTTCGACGGCCTCGTCTGCATCGCCGGCTGCGATAAAAACATGCCCGCCAGCATCATGGCCCTCGCCCGCCTCGACATCCCCGGCCTCATGCTCTACGGCGGCAGCATCGCCCCTGGCTTCCTGCCCCAGCCCGACGGCTCCTCCAAAGAAATCACCATCCTCCAGGTCTTCGAAGGCATGGGCTCGCACGCCGCCGGCAAGATTAACGACGACCAGCTCGAAGCGCTCGAAGCCGCCGCCTGTCCCGGCCCCGGCGCCTGCGGAGGCCAGTTCACCGCCAACACCATGGCCATGGCCGGCGAGTTCCTCGGCATCTCCCCCATGATGCTCTCCGGCGTCCCCGCCATGTCCGCCGAGAAACACGAAGCCTCCCGCGCCGCCGGCCGCATGGTCATGGACCTCGCCCGCCGCGGCGTCAAGCCCAGCCACATCCTCACCCGCAAGGCCATCGAGAACGCCATTGCCGCCGTCGCCGCATCCGGAGGCAGCACCAACGCCGTCCTCCACCTCATCGCCATCGCGCACGAGCTAAAAATCCCACTCACGATGGAAGACTTCGACCGCATCTCCGAACACACGCCCTTCATCTGCGACCTCTCCCCCGGCGGCAGGTACGCCGCCAAGGACTACCAGGACGCGGGAGGATCCCGGCTCCTCGCGCAACGCCTTTTGCAACGCAATCAGTTGCATGATGGTCCGACGGTCTCCGGCAAATCCATCCACGAAGAAGCCGCTCTCGCCGTTGAAACGCCCGGCCAGCCCGTCATCTACAAATGGGACAAGCCCCTCAAGCCCACCGGAGGCCTTGTCATCCTGCGCGGCAACCTCGCCCCCGACGGCTGCGTCATCAAGGTCGCCGGCCACGAGCGCCTCCTCCACACCGGCACCGCCCGCGTCTTCGAGAATGAAGAGGACTGCCACATCGCCGTCGAAGCCGGAAAGATCGATCCCGGCGACGTCCTCGTCATCCGCTACGAAGGCCCCAAGGGCGGTCCCGGCATGCGCGAGATGCTCGCCGTCACCGCTGCGGTCAAAGGCATCCCCGCCCTCTCCGACACAGTCGCCCTATTAACCGATGGCCGCTTCTCGGGAGCCACTCGCGGCCTCATGGCCGGGCATGTTGCACCTGAAGCTTTCTTAGGCGGTCCGATTGCCGCCGTCCACGAAGGCGACACCATCACCTTCGACATCCCCGCACGCAAGCTAACCCTCAACGTCCCCGACGCCGAGATCGCCGCCCGCCTCAAATCCTTCGCGCCGCCCGCCCCACGCTTCACCCGCGGCGTGTTCGCCAAATACGCCAACACCGTCTCCTCCGCCAGTTTGGGAGCCATCACCAGTTAGGAGCAACAATGCCACACACGCGAGAGTTCTGGCTGATTATATGTGCCTTGACTGTAGGCTCTCTCGTGCTGGCACGCGTAATCCAGTTTTTCGCAATGGGCTGGCGTTGGAAGATCACTCAAGAACAACTTCGGAATGGATTCACCAATAGGCGTAAGAGAAAGGAATTCTGGATCGCATTCTTTGCATGGCTGGTGATTCTCTTCACAATATTCTTCATTGAGATGCGCTTCACGTGACAGCCTCTTGAAACAAGCGCCGAAGGCGCGACGACATACCAGCCTAGGCCGAAGGCCTAGGCTGGGTGCAGGACAGACACAGGAGGGCTGAAGGCCCGACACATCGCAACCCATCAATCCCAGACATAACGCTCATCGAACGCAATATGATACTTCTCGAAAAACGCGCGCATCTCCTCCCGAAAATCCCGCTTGCGGTGGTGCGCCTTCTGCCCGTCGATGTAACTCAGGAGAGCGTCAATGTCCGCTGGACTAACGGAAAACAGCGCGTATCCGCGTTGCCATGCAAAGTTCCGGACACCTTGTTCTTTCATCCATGCGGAGGATCCCGTTTTGATCTCAGACACGACTTTCGCCGCCGTCTTTGTCGTCCCGAGCCTCACCGCGAGATGCACATGATCGGCAACTCCGCCTACTCGGAAACACTCGCAATCCAATTTGCGGGCCGTTCCGGCCAAATATGCGTGGAGGGCGGCAAGAACGCCGTCGTTGATCAGTGGAGCACGATGTTTCGTGCTGAAGATGATATGCACCAGGTTGAAGCTCAGCGTCTGCGGCATCGCGGGAATTATATGTCGGGCCTTCAGCCCTCACCGGTATCGGCCGACACATACCTAGGCCTTCGGCCTAGGCTGGTATGTCGTCAGGCCTTCGGCCTTCGATTCGCCGGGCCATCCCTATGCGCAGGGGCTGACAGAGCCGATCAGGTGCCTAATTATGCGACTGCGCTGAGCGCCAAAGGCGCGACAACATACCAGCCTGGGCCGAAGGCCCAGGTGGGAAACGTTTCAAATATCCCGAGGGCTGAAAGCCCGACACAATCTGCGTTTCAATGGCACAGCTTCACACACCACGCACCAGAAAGAAACGGGGCTTTAGTCCATGAGGCAAGCAGATATGTTGACCAATTTGATGATTTTGACGGTGCTGGTTGTGATGCTCGCCGTGGGTTCAATCCTGATAATCAGCCCCCGCACGTATGGAGATATATTCCAACGACATCCGCGACAGCGTCCTTATTTCGAGAAGACGTTCCGCGCACCACATGGCCCAACATACTTCCGTATCCTCGGAGCACTGATGGCCACGTTTTCATTGACCATGTTCGTACTTTTTTTCGTTCGTGACTACATGAGGAACTAATCTATGTCCGCCAAATCGAACCAGCACCCCACCCTAACCGGAGCCGAAATCCTCTGGGCCACCCTCACCGGAGAGGGCGTCACCACCGTCTTCGGCTATCCCGGCGGAGCCATCCTCCCTGCCTACGATGCCCTCCGCAAGTTCCCCATCCACCACATTCTCGTGCGCCACGAGCAATGCGCCGCCCACATGGCCGACGGCTACTCCCGCGCCTCGGGCAAGGTCGGCGTGGCCATCGCGACTTCAGGTCCGGGGGCTACCAATTTAGTCACCGGCATCGCCACGGCCATGCTCGACTCGGTCCCCATCGTCTGCATCACCGGCCAGGTCTCGTCCAAAGTCCTCGGCACGGACGCGTTCCAGGAGATCGACATCACCGGCATCACTCTGCCCATCACCAAGCACAACTTCCTCGTCACCCGCGCGCAGGACATCGCCCCCACCCTCCGCGAAGCCTTCCAGATCGCGACTACTGGCCGCCCCGGCCCAGTCCTGATCGACATCACCAAGGACGCCCAGCAGGCCACTGCGCCCTTTGACTTCGCCTCCGCCGCGCCCGCCGACCACCGCCCGCACCCCATGCTCCGCGCCGAGTCCGACTCTATCCGCGAAGCCATCGCCCTCATCTCCGCCGCCAAGAAGCCAGTCATCCTCGCCGGCCACGGCATCATCCACTCCGGCGCGCGCGACCAGGTCCTAGCCTTCGCCGAGAGCCGCAAGATCCCGGTCGCCAGCACTCTCCTCGGCCTCGGAGCCTTCCCCACCCACCATCCGCTCTCCCTCGGCATGATGGGCATGCACGGCGAAAGCTGGGTCAATCACGCCATCCAGCAGGCCGACCTGCTGCTCGCCTTCGGCATGCGCTTCGACGACCGCGTCACCGGCAACCTCGCCAGCTACGCCCCCAACGCCAAGAAGATCCACATCGAGATCGATCCCGCCGAGATCAACAAAAACGTCCGCGCCGACGTAGCCCTCATCGGCGACCTGAAAGAAGTCCTCGACACGCTGTTGCCGCTTTTGCCTTCGACTAACAACCAGCAACCAGCAACCAGCAACTCCCCCTGGCTCCGCGAAATCGCCACCCTCAAAGGCGACGCCAGCGTCCGCGACATCATCAACCTCCCCGACAGCGGCCACCTCTACGCCGCCCACGTCATCCACGACATCTGGCGCGAAGCCCAGGCCGCCGGCCGCCTCGACCAGACCATCATCGTCACCGACGTCGGCCAGCACCAGATGTGGGAGGCCCAGTACTTCCGCCACGACACCCCGCGGACCCTCATCACTTCCGGCGGTCTCGGGACGATGGGCTTTGCGCTCCCCGCCGCCATCGGCGCGAAAGCCGCCTGCCCTGAGAAAGATGTCTGGGTCATCGCCGGCGACGGCGGTTTCCAGATGACCGCCGCCGAACTCTCCACCATCCAGCAGGAAAAGATGGCCCTCAACATCGCCGTCATCAACAACGGCTTCCTCGGCATGGTCCGGCAGTGGCAGGAGGCTTTCTACGACAAGAACTACGCCGAGTCGCCCATCCTGTCGCCGGACTTCGTCGCCCTTGCCGCCGCGCACGGCATCGCCGGCGCGCATGTCCGAAAACGGTTGGATGTCATTCCGAGTGTAACGAGCGCCCGCACCAGCGGCAAGACCTTCCTCATCGACTTCCACGTTGAAAAAGAAGACGGCGTCTACCCCATGATCGCCCCCGGCGCCGCCCTCCACGAAATGACCCATCGCCCCACCAAGAACCCGTTACTCGAAACACCTGAGGACGTATAGCCATGCATCTCGCGCCTCAATCAACGCGGTGGAACGATCGGAAGGGCACGTGTTCACGCGTGCCGCTAGTCACTCGCGCCCACATCTCGCTGCTCCTCCTCACCTTGCTCCTCCCCCCTGCGGCCTTAACCCAATCCCAGCCCGCCTACACCCCACCCACCTCCGCCCAAATCCGCCTCGCCGCCACTCCCGCCTCCGACCCGACCTGGTGGAAGCACGCCGTAATCTACGAGATCTACCCCCGCAGCTTTCAGGACTCGAACGGCGACGGCATCGGCGACCTCAACGGCATCACTTCGCGCCTCGACTATCTCCAGACCCTCGGCGTCGACGCCATCTGGATCGCCCCCATGTACCCGTCGCCCCAGGTTGACTTCGGCTACGACATCGCCAACTACACCGCCGTCGACCGCCAATACGGCACCCTCGCCGACATGGACCGCCTCATCGCCGCCGCGAAGCAGCGCCACATCCGCGTGCTCCTCGACATGGTGCTCAACCACACCTCCGACAAGCACCCGTGGTTCACCGACTCCGCCCGCTCCCGCACCAACCCCCACGCCAACTGGTACATCTGGAACGACGGCAAGCCCACCACCGACCAGCACGCTCCCAACGCCCACCGCGGCCCGCACGGCTGGGTCGTGCCTCCGAATAACTGGTCCTCGCTCTTCCAAGGCTCCGCGTGGGAGTGGGTCCCCGCCCGCGGCCAGTTCTACTACCACTTCTTCTACAAGCAGCAGCCCGACCTCAACTGGCGCAACCCCGCCGTCGAAAAAGCCATGTTCGACGCCATGCGTTTCTGGCTCGACCGCGGCGTCGCCGGCTTCCGTCTCGACGCCATCACCACCCTCTTCGAAGACCCCACCCTCCATGACGAGCCGCTCACCGGCAAGCTCGACGCCAGCGGCTTCCCCGAGTCGAACCACACCCTCACCAGCGGCCTGCCCCAGGTCCACGACGTCCTCCGCCGCCTGCGCACCATGATCGACTCCTACAAAGACGACCGCCTCCTGGTCGGCGAAATCTACGTACCCGCCACCGCCGAGCTGCTGCAGTGGTACGGAACCCCCGCCTCTCCCGAACTCCAGCTCCCCATGGACACCCTTGTCGGCTTCCACCAGGAAGGCAACGGCCTCACCAACACCAAAAACGTCCAGCTCGACCTCCCACACTTCCGCCAGACCATCACCGAGATGGAGACCTCCCTCGACGCTCACCAGCCCCTGCTCGTCTTCGACAACCACGACAACACCCGCAGCTGGGACCGTTTCTGCCCCGCTGCGTCCACGCCGGAGAGCTGTGGCCGGATCGCCCGTCTCGTCGCCACCATCCTCTACACCACCCGCTCCACGGCCCTCACCTACTACGGCGCCGAGATCGGCATGACCACCCACACCCCCACCCGCAAGGAAGATGTCCGCGACCCCATCGGCATCACCGGCTGGCCTAAGGAAAAGGGCCGCGATGGCGAGCGCACTCCCATGCAGTGGACGCCCAACCCACCCGCCGCCGGCTTCAGCACCAACGCCAAGACGTGGCTGCCGATCGGCTCGGACTATCCCGCCGTCAACGCCCAGACCGAAATCTCCGCCCCCAACTCGCTCCTCAACTGGAACGAGCACCTCACCGCCCTCCGCCGCGACAACCCCACCCTGCACTCGGGCGGCTTCGTCCTGCTCGACGACCAGAACCCCGCCGTCCTCAGCTACGTCCGCACCACTCCATACAACTCTCTCAGCCACGCCATCCTGGTCTCCGTCAACTTCACTGCCCAACCCCAGACCGTCCACCTCAGCCTGCAGCCCGCTGCCATCCCGTCCGACAGGATCAAACCCATCCTCACCGACGCCCCCTCCCTCAACTCCCTCACCACTCTCTCCACCTTCACCCTGCCGCCATACGCCACTCTTATCGCCGAGGTGCAATAACCTTGTTCTTGATCCGTGCTTTTATCCGCTTTGATCCGTGTTAAGCCTTTCGTCCGACCATCACCGAAGTAAGAGGTAAGCCAGCATGCTCCACACCTTCGTCGCCCTCGTACAAGACAAACCCGGCGTCCTCACCCGCGTCGCCTCGCTCTTCCGCCGTCTCAACATCAACATCGTCTCCCTCACCGTAGGCGAGTCCGAGCGGCCCGACACCTCGCGCATGACCATTGTCTGCGAGGCGCCCGACACCGCCGCCCACCGCATCCGAGCCTCGCTCTACAAGCTCGAAATCACAGTCGACGTCGACGAAGTCGGCCGCTCCGAAGGCGTCATCCGCGAGCTCTGCCTCATCAAGGTCGCCGCAGGCCCCAACGAGCCCAACGGCATCCACTCGCGCTCCCACATCTTCGAGCTGGCCACCGTCTTCCACGCCCGCGTCGTCGACCTCGCCACCGAGTCCATCATGCTGGAGCTCACCGGCAGCTCTTCCAAGATCGAAGGCCTCATTCAGGTTCTGCGCGAGTCCGGCTACGTCATCCTCGAGGTCTCCCGCACCGGCCGCATGGCCATGCGCCGCGGAAAGCACACCAGCCGCGTCCTGAAAGCCCTCGGCACCCCGAACGGCGCGGTCAATGACAAACTAGCCTCGCCCCCCGACCTCTCCGCCGATGAAATCATCCCCAACCAGTTCCCCAACGTCCACGAAGAAGAGGAATAAGACAAAACGACCACGGATGACACGGATCAAAAGCGGATAAGACAAAAGGAAAAATGACTTTGTCTCTGATCCGGTCTCATCCGTGAAAATCCCTGGTCGGTCCCTCGTCCTGAATCGGTGTTATCGGCGTTACGCCTTCAATCTCAGCTACCATTACTACAAAGGAAAACGATCACTCATGGCAAAGACCTACCACGACGCAGACGCAGACCTCTCCCTCATCCAGGCAAAGAAGGTCGCCATCATCGGCTACGGCTCCCAAGGCCACGCCCACGCCCTCAACCTCAAGGATTCCGGCGTCGACGTGCGCGTCGGCCTCCGCCCCGACTCGCCCAATGTCGATCGCGCCCGCAAAGCCGGCCTGGTCGTCGGCACCGTCGCCGAAGTCAGCAAATGGGCCGACGTCATCATGAACCTCACGCCCGACCAGACCGCCGCCAAGGTCTACCACGCCGAGATCGAGCCCAACATGAAGCCGAACGCGACCCTGATGTTCGCCCACGGCTTCAACATCCGCTTCCGCACCATCACCCCACCCGCCGGAGTTGACGTGTCGCTCGTTGCCCCCAAGGCGCCCGGCCACCGTGTCCGCGAAGTCTTCACCGAAGGCGGCGGCGTCCCCGCCCTGGTCGCAGTCGAGCAGGATGCCAGCGGCACCGCCCTCGCCCTCGCCCTCAGCTACGCCAAAGGCATCGGCACCACCCGCGCCGGAGTCCTCCAGACCACCTTCACCGAGGAGACCGAGACCGACCTCTTCGGCGAGCAGGCCGTCCTCTGCGGGGGCACCTCCGCGCTGGTCAAGGCAGGCTTCGAGACCCTGGTCGAAGCCGGCTATCAGCCCGAACTCGCCTACTTCGAAGTCCTCCACGAGCTCAAGCTCATCGTCGACCTGATGTACCGCGGCGGCCTCGCCTACATGCGCCACTCCATCTCCGACACGGCCGAGTGGGGCGACTACGTTGCCGGCCCCCGCATCGTCACTCCCGAAGTGAAGAAGGCCATGCGCAGCCTGCTCGACGACATCCAGGATGGCAGCTTCGCGAAGAAGTTCATCGAAGAAAACGAGACCGGACGCAAGGAGTTCACCCGCATCCGCAAGCAGGAAGCCGCCCACCCGATCGAAATCGTCGGCGCCGGCCTCCGCGCCGCAATGCCCTTCCTCGACCCCGTCAAAGTAGTCGACGGCGCCGTTCAGAAGGCCTGAACAATCGATTTATTACACCCGGGTTAAATGCCCTGCCCTTTTACGGGTGGGGCATTTAATTTTGGGAACCTGGTCGACGCCGGATACGTAAGACCCTTATACTAGACCATTCTGATCCGAGTTCGGACTCCTCTAAAACGCCTATGCCAATCTCTTCAGAAGTCGATCAAGAATTCGGCCTTCTTACTGGCCCGGAACGGACGCCGCCAGCCGAAATCGTCTGTGCCCTGCGAAAAGTCGAGATGCTCGACGGCCTCACCGAACAGGAATACCTCTGGCTCGCCGAGAATGGCACGGAGCGCAAGGTCGGTCCGGGCCTCCTGCTCTTCCGCGAGGGCGATCCGCCGCTGGGGATGAACATTCTGCTCGGCGGAGAGATCCACGTTCGCCGCGCCCAGAGCGGCAACATCTCGCTGTTCATCGCTCGCCTCGGGCAGCTCTCCGGCCTGCTTCCTTACTCACGGATGAAGGGCTTCGGAGGCAATGGCTACAGCGTCGGCAACGCGTGGTCCCTCGACATCGCGAAAGAGAAGTTCCCCGACATGCTGGCCGCCATTCCCTCCATGGCGCAGCGCTGCGTCTCCGTACTGCTCAACCGCGTGCGTGAAGTCACACGCATCGAAATGCAGGCGGAAAAGCTTACCGCCCTGGGCAAGCTCGCCGCCAACCTCGCCCACGAGTTGAACAATCCCGCGTCTGCAGCCCAGCGCTCAGCCGCCAGCCTGTTCGCTGAGTTGCGCCGCTTTGGCGACCAGAAGCAGCAACTCGGAGCCGTTCTGGCCGATGCCGGACAGTACGAGCACTATCAGGAATGGGCTCGCCGCACCCGCGAGAAGATGTCCGGATACAAGAGCCGCGCCATTCTGCCGGATAACCCGCTCGACCTCAGCGATCGCGAGGACCTATTCCGCAAGTGGCTGGAAGCCCATGGCATCCCCGAACCCTGGACCATCGCCTCGGTCGTCGCAGAATCCCCGATGACCATCGCCCATCTCGACGAGCTCGCGGCAGTGGTCTCGCAGGAGACGCTGGCCACCTCGGCCGCGGCCTTCGCCAGCGCGCTGCGCGTCGAGCGCATGGCCGAAACTGTCGTCAATTCCACGGTCCGTATCTTCGACCTGATCTCCGCCATCAAGGACTATTCCTACATGGACCAGGCGCCGGTGCAGGAAATCGACATCGCGCAGTCTCTGGACACCACGCTGACCATGTTCAACTCGCGCCTCGACCACGTCGTCATCGAACGCGACTACAACCCCGATGTGCCCCACATCAGCGCCTACGGAAGCGAACTCAATCAGGTCTGGACGGCGCTGATCGAAAACGCCCTCGACGCCATGAGCCTCAACAGCATCGATGGCAGGCCGCACGGCGTTCTCCACTTGAAGACCACCCAGCTAGGCGAGATGGTGACGATCGAAATTACGAACGATGGGCCTGGAATTCCGCCCGAAATCGCCTCGCGCATCTTCGAGCCGTTCTACACCACCAAGCCGCCGGGCCAGGGTCTGGGGCTCGGCCTCGACTCGGTCAACCGGATCGTGTCAAAACACAATGGATTCGTTAGGGTCGAATCCCAGCCAGGCAGCACCTGTTTCCAGGTTCGCCTTCCCATCGACCGCGCCAGTGCCTATTAAGAGGAGGACTACTTCGGATCGGTGGTGATTTCCACGCCGCGCCAGAACGCCACATGGTGCTTCACATTCCGTGCCGCCGGCTTAGGATCGGGGTAATACCAGGCTGCGTCGGGGTTCTCCTGGCCATCGACCACTAAGGTGTAATACCGTGCCTGCCCCTTCCAGGTGCAGCTCGAAGTCGTTGAACTTGCCTTGAAAAACTCCCGCTTCACCGACTCGTCCGGAAAATATACATTTCCCTCAACCGTCTCGAAGGTCTCGCTCTCCGCGAGGGTCTGACCATTCCACACTGCCTTAGCCATAGACAACCTGCATTTCTTTCAATAAGTTACGGGCGGAAACACACGCCTGAGCGATGCGGCGGCCCAAGATTCCTTGCCCTCGGACACCCCACGCATTTGTAGCAGAAACGGAGCTTAAATGGAAATTAACGCCGGGTTACAGCAGTTCCCCGGCGACCTGCCCCGTCCCGCAAATTACTGATTTTACTGAGCCGTCGGCGATAGCCCAGGCCTGATTCTCAGCCAGGTTCGGTTAACTATTTCCCCGGCCCGAAAGCCTTCAAGAACAGCTCGTAGAGCGCCCTCGCCGCCGGAAATTCCGAGATCAGGGTCGCCGTCTGCCTCATGAACGGATTGCCGCTCTCCTTCTCCGTCTCAGCATGGAAATGGTGGAATTTGGCATAAATCAGGATCCCCTCGCCATTCGAGTCCAGGAATAGGTCGGGATCGACCGCTCCCCGGAGCACAAACGAAGCCGCCATCTCCCAGTAGCTCAATACTTGCCGCCAGGCCGCGTTCTCCTTCGCGGTCACGTCCCGGGAAACCGCCCGCAACTCCTCGAGCGTCTTCGGCCGGAAGTCGAAGACCATAAACCGGCGCGCCTTCCGCAGCGTCTCTTCGCGCCGAATCTCGTAAAGCCGCATCAATACCTCTGCATCCGCAGTTGTCGCCATTCATTCTCTCCTGATTGCAAACTTGTCAGATTAGGCCACGCTCTCAACCACGGGACGCGTCTTCTCCGGATCGGGCAGTTCCAGCACCGGAATCTCCATAGACGGCGGAGGCCCAACCTTCTTCTGGTAGTGGCACTCCGGCGTGGTGGGCTTCTCATCCTCGGCCGCGCCCTTGCGCTTGCGCCTCTTCGGCAGCGCCTCGCGGTTATTCGGGCAGACCAGGTATGTCCCCTTCTCGTTCGCCACTTCCAGCAGATAGGCGCTGTCGCACTTCGGGCAAACCTGGTTCACCAGTTTCAGATTGCTGGCAAAGTCGCACTTCGGATAGTTCGTGCAGCCATAGAACGTGTCGCCGCGCTTCGTCTTCCGCACTGCAATGTCCCCGCCACACTTCGGGCACGGAACTTCCAGCAGCTCCTGCTTCACGTACTTGCACTTCGGATAACCGCTGCAGGCGATGAACTCGCCGTACTGACCATCGCGCAGCAACAGCGGCTTGCCGCACTTCGGACACATCTCCTCCAGCACCACCGGAGGTTTCTGCTGCACCTTCTGCGTCAGCTTGCGAATCGTCCGGCACGGCGGGTCGGCCGAGTAGTCTGGGCAGCTCATGAACGGACCCCACGGCCCATTCTTCAGCACCATCTCCTTGCCGCAGTTGTCGCAGAACTCCTTCTCC
>DASWCA010000382.1:0-4002 GCA_036390355.1 Acidobacteriaceae bacterium | reverse complement strand
CACATAGATGGACCTCGTACAATGGGCCTGTTTGTTCTGGTGATTTCTGTCGCCTCGAGCAACTACTTCGTGGCACAGCGCATGGATGCGGCAGAGGTTCCTTGTCGTGGTGAGCGCCCATACCCCGTTGAACCTGTTTCGCGCACCGCGACTGCGCCTTCGTCTGCTGCTTCCGTCAATCGCTCTGATTTTCAGAGGCACTATGGTTCCGACAGGCCTTCGACATCCTTCCCTGGCCTATATCAGCAACCTTTTCACTGCTGCCGACTTTGTCAGCAATCTCGTCCTTTATGTGCCTTTGGGCATCGCCCTAAGCGGCTCGTCTCTCGTCCGGGCATTCCTCGTCGGCCTTACTTTGTCGACCAGCGCCGAAGTGTTGCAGCTTAGTTATGTTGGGCGTATCCCGTCATTCGTTGATATAGCGTCGAGTACTTGCGGTGCCGTCGTCGGCTACCTGGCTGCGATGTTCTGGCGCAGGGCTACAGGTTACAATCCCGTATCACTGAGGGTTTATCGACCGCTCGCGCGAGCGGCTATTCCCGTTGCGATACTTGGAACGATGATGCTTCTCTTCCACCGCCCTCGTTCCGATTTCTCCAATTGGGACCCCACATATCACCTGGCGATAGGGAACGAATTGACCGGCAACCGCCCGTGGGCCGGAACGATCTCAGAAGCTGCGATCTATCCCTTTGCCATGGCTCCGTCCCAAATCAACGATCTCACCAGCGGGAAGTCCGGTTCTTACGCTTCTGAGCCGCCGATCATACGCCTGGTGCCAACCGGCTCCGGTCGTCCGCTATTTTCCAAAGCGGAAGAGCTTAGGTTATATGACACCCTGGTAAGAACAAATCAGTTGACGCTGCTGGTTTCGATGCGCACGAGCAACCTCGAACAAACTGGCCCCGCGCGCATCATCACGTATTCTCAAGATCGGACGCATCGAAACTTCACGCTGGGCCAGATCCGTAACTCACTCAGCTTCCGCCTGCGGACGCCCGAATCCGGTACGAACGGCAACGACCCTTCTCTGATCTCCGACCTGTTCTCTCCCTGAACCACACATTCTTTGTGGCTGAGGTTTACGATGGGCGTGTCTCAAAGCTATATGTGGATGGCAAATGCGTCGGGCAAGTAGATCTTGGAGCAAAGAGACCCCGCTTACCTAAACGGATTTCTGCATGGCTTCCGGGATCACTGCCGATTCGTGAGATGGAATTGGGTGGGGCTCAGATCCTGTTCAGCGGCTTATTGTCTCTCGGCATCCTTGCCTTGGTTGGAATTCCTCGTCGACCATCCACGCGCTTGTTTGCAGGTGCGATGGCAGGAGCGGCGATAGGTGGAACCACCTGGGTCTTCGGAGTGTCGGAACCGAGCCTAGGTATTCGCATCCTGTTGGAGTGCGTTGCGGCAGGCTTGGTGATCGTGGCGTCGGTAGAGGCTGATACTGCGGCCCCGCCGGCGCCAGGTTCCAGCCTCCTGTCTCGGTTGGATCTCCACGTTAAGGCCCGGCTGCGGCAATAAGGTCTTCACTGATCGCTCCTGAGCAGATGGGGCCGCTCTGGGCGGATTGTTTGGATGGATAAGTCAGCGGTAGGAGGAGCACTTGGTGTACAAGTGCTGAACTCGGCGGTTACCCGCTGATTCAGAGACATCCAAGGAGGCTCCTGGTGACTAGTATGAACTTCATCGGTTTAGACATCCACAAGAAGACGATCAGTTATTGCGTGAAGGACGCTGCCGGCGAGGTGCTGGCAGAGGGTACGATTTTATCAACCCGGCAGAGCTTGGATGTCTGGATGCGAACGCTGTGCGAACCGTGGACGGTTGCCATGGAGGCGACCATGTTTACAGGCTGGATCTATGACTATTTGCTCCCTCATGCAGCCGCGGTGAAGGTGGCACACCCGCTGATGCTGCGGGCGATCGCCGCGGCCAAGAAGAAGAACGATCGCATCGATGCGTGCAAGATTGCCGACTGCCTGCGGTGCAACTTTCTCCCGGAGTGTTACATGGCTTCGACGGAGATTCGCGAGCGGCGCAGGACGCTTCGCTACCGCAAGCTGCTGGTGCGCCAGAACGTGCAGTTGCGGAACAAGGTCTCGCAGATGCTGATGGAGTCCGGCGTGGTCTACAACAAGCAGAAGCTCCACAAGGTGGGCTACTTCAAGGAGTTGATGACAACGAACCCGGACATCGGTGAAGGACTGCGACCACTGCTGACGATCTGCCGCGAGACCATCGTGCGGATCGGCAAGACCGAAGGCGCCCTGGTGCGCTCGCTGGCTCGCGATCCGCTGCTGTCCGACCGCGTGCAACGGCTGATGACCATCCCTGCCGTCGGACCGATCACGGCTCTTACCTGGGTTCTCGAGGTCGATGATGTGGCTCGCTTCGGTTCGGTGAAGCAGGCCATCAGCTACTGCGGTCTGTGCGGAGCGGAGCGAAGTTCCGCCGACATGGTCAAGCGCATGCCGATCTCCAAGCAGAGGAACAAGCACCTGCAATCGGTGCTCGTCGAGGCGGCCAAGCTCGGACCGCGGCTGAGCCCTGATCTGGCGTTGGTCTATGAGACGGAAAAGCAGAAGGGCCATGCCAACCGCGCCACCATTGCGGTAGCCCGGAAGCTCGTAGCCTATCTGCTCGCCGTCGACCGCAGCGGTCGAGAGTTCGTCGTGGCAGGAGAACGAAGAGAAGCGGCCTGACCCCGCTACGAAGCAGCAGATCATCACGCGCGTCCTGCCAGGTCCCGCAGTTGCCGACTGGGCGACGGAGCTCAACCTCCCGAGGCCTCCTCCGAATTGTTTCGGGACTGGCAGGAAAACACTGACTCTATCTTCTGTGAAGGTCCAACGACCCGATGCCGCCAATGGATGTCTGGTTCTGCGCCAAGCAGGAACCCCGCCGAGAGGCTCAATCGCTAGCTGATGACGCTGCAAAGATACAAACGCGCGCGCCCAACGCGCGAACGGATATCCCTGCCCCACTTGACTTATCATGGAGGTCGGCAAACCGGAACTAACCCAGATGACAGCCTAGATTGATACTGGCAAGTTGGCTTTGCAATAGCGAACATCCATGTAGACCGGATCCAATCGCCATTGGAACTCACGGCACGTTAGCGAGGGCCGCGTCTTCAGCCCTGTAATCGAACTGCTGAGGATTGAGGGCGCTGGGCGGGTTTCGCTGCTCCCAGGCGATCGTTCGTCGTATCGCTTCCTCAATCTCAACCAGGTCCTCGTAACCCAGCTCCGTTCGGATGCGATCGGAGCTGGCGACCACATGCTGAGCCGCATTGCCGGATTGCAATAGATGCTTTGGCGTCTGTCCTCTCGGCAGTACGACGAACTTTCCATGCCAGTTCATCTGTTTTGCAATCTTCGATTGCCACGCCAGTTCTGACAGGCTGGGCTCCTCACAAATGTTGTAAATGCGTCCGGCTGCCTGGTCCGATGTTGCGACGACTGCAATCGCATGCGCAACATTCTCCACATATCCTCGCGGGCCCCGCCACCCGGCGAGATCCTCGGAAAGAAGTATAGAGGATCTCCCATCTGTGACGCGTTTCAGCAGCGGGAAGAATCTATGGAGGGGATCGCCTGGGCCGTACACCATCGGCAGCCGTAAGATGGTCCACGGCACCGCAGGATCGCCCTGGATGGCCTCTTCGACCGCCATCTTGTCGTAATGCTCGTCGAGCCACGTGAAGGTGTTCTGCAGCATCTTCACCGTCTCCGGCGGGTAGAGTCTTCGCGCAGTGCGGAGTGGGGAGTCCTCCGTGATCGGCAACGGATCCAATGGGCCCGCTTCGACCTCGTGCATCACGCCCCACGCCCGGTAGACGTCCATGCTGCTGATCGCGATCACCCGTCGCGCAATTTCGTGCGCGGTCTCCACTAGTTGCCGCGCCTGCTCTCCCGAGCTCAGGATCAGATCGACGATGACGTCAGGAGAAAATCGGCGCAGCTGACCTTCGTAATCGGAAAGCCGATTCCTGTCTCC
>DASWCA010000381.1:0-23362 GCA_036390355.1 Acidobacteriaceae bacterium | reverse complement strand
ATGGATCACGAACGCGAAGGAGGCGGGGCTGTTCGTAGTGTTTGCGACGGTCGCTCCGGCGGCAGGGTACAAGGGGATTACGGCGTTCCTGGTGGAGAAGGGCGCGGCCGGCTTTACCGTCGGGCGCAAGGAGGACAAGCTGGGGATTCGCGCGTCGAGCACGTGTGAGCTGATCTTTCGCGACTGCGTGGTGTCGGCGGGACAGATGCTTGGCGAGGTGGGCAAGGGATATAGGATCGCGATTGAAACGCTGAATGAGGGGCGGATCGGGATTGGTGCACAGATGGTTGGGCTGGCCGATGGAGCGTGGGGACATGCGGCGCGCTGGGCGAAGCAGAGGAAGCAGTTCGGCAAGCCGCTGGCGGAGTTTCAGGCAATGCAGTTTCAGTTGGCCGAAATGGCAACGGGGATCGAAGGGGCGCGGCTAATGGTCTACAACGCGGCTCGATTGCGGGATCGAGGTGTCGAATTTCTGAAGGAAGCCGCGATGGCGAAGTATGTTGCGTCGCAGGTGGCGGAGAAGGTGGCGAGCCTGGCGGTGGAGGTGTTTGGCGGGTCGGGATTTGTGAAGGATTATCCCGTGGAGAAGCTGTACCGCGACGCGAAGATCGGGAAGATTTACGAGGGCACGTCGTTTATGCAGTTGGCCACGATTGCGAAGCTGACGCTTGGCAAGGTGTGAAGCGGGCTACTCGCGCCATTTAATGTTGCAGCCGATGCTGGAGCGCTGGTTGGTGTCGGGGCGCTTGCCTGCGACGACTGCGTCCATTGCGGCGCGGAGGTCCTTGCCGGTGACGGGGATGTCGTTGCCGCCGCCGCTGGGCCGCTGCGGGCGGGAGTCGTCGAGTTGGCCGCGGTAGACGAGCTTCATCTCGGCGTCGAAGAGGAAGAAGTCGGGAGTGCAGGCGGCGTTGTAGGAGCGGGCGACCTCCTGGGTCTCGTCGTAGAGGTACGGGAACTTGAAGCTCAGCCGCTGCGCCTGGGCCTTCATGGCGTCGGGGCCGTCCTCGGGATAAGCGGCTACGTCGTTCGAGGAGATGGCGGCGATGGCGATCTTGCCGGCGTAGTCCGCACCGATGCGGGCGAGTTCCTGCTCGACGTGCTTGACGTAGGGGCAATGCACGCAGATGAACATGACGAGCAGTCCATGGCGTCCTTGTTTCGACGTGCCGCCGCCGGTCATTTTGTTGACTTGGTCTGGAAGGTCATCGTCCCAGACCAGCGCCATCACGTCGTCGCGCCCCATGGCTCGGCCGCTGACGACGTCAACCAGTTCGAAGGCCGGCGCCTCGGTTCCCAACTCCACCATGCTCGATTGCGTCTTCGACATGCATCTATCTTAATAGAACTTGAACCGTCCTCGGCAAGTCGATGCCGCTTGCGAAATTTCAAGCGGCGTGGGAACCTCATCTCGAACCTTAACAACCAGCATCTGCCCCGGAAGACGACGCTCGTGGGGTCTTTTTCATCCTTGCCTCACCCTCTGAGAGGAAGTTTGCCTTGAACGCAAGATCGCGCAGTACTCTTCACCGCACCGCCGTTTCAGCTTCGCTTCTGGTCTGTGTTTTCGTTTTCGCCTCCGGATGCCATCGTCACCGCAAGACCACCTCGGCGCCCAACACCACGGACTATGCCGATAATATCCGCGCCGCCGTGGCAAAACCGCAGCTTCCGATCCTGCGCTGGCCAAATTACTCCGACTATCACACGGCCGTTGCGACATTTTACGACGACCGTAACTACGAGGTTGCATGGCTGCGCGATCTGAAGCCCACTTCCCAGGCGATCGCCTTCATTCACGCCTTTCAGGATGCCGGCGCCAAAGGCCTGAACTCGGACGACTACGATGCCTGGCGCTGGCCCGCCCGCGTGGCTCAGATTGCCAAGGACGTCGCGGCCCACGACACCTCCGATACCGCGCAAGATAGGGTCGGGCAGTTCGACGCCGCAATGACGATCTGCGTGATGCGCTACATCTCCGACCTGCGCATTGGGCGGGTAAATCCCTCGCACTTCAGTTTCGATATCGACATCTCCGACAAGAAGTATGACCTGGCGGAGTTTGTCTCCGATAACGCGGTCGACGCAACGGATGTTCCCGGCCTCATTCGCAAGGTCGAGCCGGATTCCGACCAGTACCGCGCGACCGAGGCCGCGTTGGCGCACTACCTCGACCTCGCCAGGCTGCAGGAGGCCGCTGCGGCGCCGCCTCTGCCCGATGTGCCGAAAGGCGGCGTCGGCGTAGGTGGCTCGTATTCCGAGACGGGGCTCTTGATGGCGCGCCTGCAGCTTGAAGGCGATGCGCCGGGCGACTATCCGTATCACGCTCCGGCGCCGGCCCAGCAGGCTCAGCCCCAGGCGCAATCGCCGCAGCCGGCTGGGAAGCCGCGGTTCGGTTCGAAGACGATGGCCCGCGCCCAGCGCATGATGCACCGCAATCGAGGGCAGCATGCGCCGAAGGCTCAAGAACCTGCGGCGACTTCCCCAGCTCCTCCGGCGTTCGATCCGCCGGATCTGCCGCATGTCTATTCTGCGGAGCTTGTAGATGCGGTGAAGCTCTACCAGCACCGGCACAGTGTCGCCGACGACGGCCGGCTGACACCTGAGACCATCCAGTCCTTGAACGTGCCGCTGACCGAACGCGTGATCCAGTTGCAGGACTCGCTGGAGCGGTGGCGCTGGCTGCCGAACCAGTATGTCAACGCGCCGTTGCTGGTGAACCTGCCGGAGTTCATCCTTCGCGGCTACAATCCGCAGCACCAGCTCGACTTCACCATGAAGGTAGTAGTGGGCAAGGTGGTGGGCGAGCACCAGACGCCGGTCTTCGCGCACATGATGAAGTACCTGATCTTCCGTCCGTACTGGAACGTGCCGCACGATATCGTCGAGAAGGAGCTGATGCCGCACATCCGAGCCAGCGGCGTCGGCTATCTGGCCGGCAAGAACTTCGAGGTGACAGATAACAAGGGCAATGTGATCACAAAGTTTACGGCACAACAGATCGAGCACGGCGGCTTGCAAGTGCGCGAGAAGCCGGGACCGAAGAATTCACTGGGACTGGTGAAGTTCATGTTTCCCAACCAGTACGATATCTATCTGCACTCGACGCCGCAGCCGGAGTTGTTCGAGCGCACGCGGCGGGACTTCTCGCATGGATGCATTCGTGTTCAGAAGCCCGAGGACCTTGCGGTGTGGGTGCTTGCAAACAGTGACACGTCCGCGCCTCCGGGCAAGGACTGGGAGCCGGACACAATCCACGAGATCATGACCAACGGTCCGGACAATCACCAGGTAAACCTGAAGACTCCGCTGCCTATCGTGGTCTTCTACGTCACGGCCATTGCCGCCGAGGACGGCCACACCCATTTTTTCAACGACATTTACGGCTATGACCAGAAGCTGCAGGAAGTTTTGTCGAAAGGTCCGCCGTACCCCGTCAAACCCGATCCCAGAATGCCGATTGCGAAACCCGGAGACACTCTATGATCAAGTTCCTCCTTTGCGCGCTGCTCTGCACCACGCCTCTCGCCATGCTTGCCCAGACGGCGGCCCCGCAACCCGTCGAGGCGCGGATCACAGCGCAGAACGCTCTCTTTGAGGAGCAGTGGCAGACGGGGCTGCGCGAAAATCCCGAGCGCGCCACTGCCGTCGGCGATTACCGCTACAACGACCGGCTCGGCGACTACACGGCCGCGCACTACGCCGCGGTGAATGAGGAGAACAAAGGCTACCTCAAGCGACTGACCGACATCGATACTGCCGGCTTTCCCGACCAGGACCTGCTCTCGCATCAGCTGATGGAGCGCGGGTTGCACCAGAGTATCGAGAACTTCGGCCTGAAGAACTACGAGATGGCCGTCAACCAGCAGAACGGCATCCACACTTCGCTCTCCGACCTGCCCAACGCTGTGCCTCTGGACAGCGTCAAGCATTACGACGACTACATTGCGCGTCTGCACCAGATCCCACGGGTGCTGGCGGAGTCCACCGACGTCCTGCGACTGGGCATGAAGGACGGCCTGATGCAACCGCGCTTCCTGCTGGAGAAGGTCGCGGTCCAGGCTACGGACGTCGCCAACTCCAAGCCGTTTCTGCTGCCCATCAAGAAGATCCCCGCCACCTTCTCCGACGCGGACCGCCAGCGCATCACTACCGCGATCCAGCAGGCCGTGGATACCGAGGTGACGCCCGCCTACGTCAAGTTCGCCACGTTCATCTCCAGCGAATACGCGCCCCACGGACGCACCGCCATCAGCGTCTCCTCGCTGCCTGACGGCAAACATCGGTACGAGGTGGCCGTGCGCAACATGACCACTACTAACATGACGCCCGCACAGATTCACCAACTCGGCATGGACGAGATCAAGCGCATCCATGGCGAAATGACCGACCTCGCGCACAGAGCCGGCTTCAAGGACCTCGCCAGCTTCAAGGAGTCGCTGAAGACGAATCCGAAGTACATTCCGACCTCGTCCGAACAGATTCTTGACACCTTCCGCCACTACATCGACCAGATGCGGCCGAAGCTGCCCGAACTGTTCACGGTGCTGCCCGATTGCCCCGTGACCGTCGAGGCCATCCCTTCGTACCAGACTGGAGCTGCCACCCACTACCAGACCGGCACGCCCGACTGCAAACGTCCGGGCCGCGTCTCTGTTGCAACTTCCGACTTTGCCCATCGTAGCCTCATCGATGACGAAGCCACTGCCTACCACGAGGGCATTCCGGGCCATCACATGCAGCTCTCGGTGCAGCAGCAGCTCAAAGGGCTGCCGCAGTTCCGGCTGCATGGCGGTGGCGGCAACTTTACCGCCTACGTCGAAGGCTGGGCGCTCTACTCGGAACAACTGGGCAAGGACATCGGCTTCTATCAAGATCCCGTCTCCGATTACGGCCGGCTATCGTCGGAGCTGTTCCGCGCGGTGCGCCTGGTCGTGGATACCGGCATCCACTCGCAGGGCTGGACCCGCGACCAGGTGGTCGCGTTCTTCCGCGAGAACTCCAACGAGGACGAGCCCGAGATCCAGTCCGAGACCGATCGCTACATCGCGTGGCCGGGGCAGTGCCTGTCTTACAAGATTGGCCAGCTCAAGTTCCGCGAACTGCGCGAGCGTGCAAAGAAGGAGCTGGGTCCGAAGTTCGACCTGCGCACCTTCCACGATGAGATGCTCTCCGGCGGCTCACTCCCGCTGGACCTGCTCGAAGCGCGCACCAACCGCTGGATCGCGGCACAGAAGGTGGGCACGCCGGCGATGTAAGCCGGGCTGCAACAGCGTAAACTTGAAGCATGCGGCGAATCTACATGGACGCCAACGCCACCACGCCTGTTCTTCCCGAGGTGGTGGATGCGATGCGGCCCTTTTGGTCAGAACAGTTCGGCAATGCGAGTTCGATCCACCAGCGGGGCCAGCAGGCTCGAGCGGCAGTGGACCGCGCGCGCGAGTCGGTCGCGGCACTGCTGAACTGCCGGGCGGCGGAGATCGTCTTCACCTCCGGAGGCACGGAGAGCGACAACATGGCGCTGTTCGGCGTGCTGTCACCGGGCGACCACCTGATCACTACCAGCATTGAGCATCATGCGGTCCTCCATGCGGGTGAAGAGCTGGCGGAACGCGGCATTGAGGTCACTTTTCTGCCGTGTACGTCCGAAGGACTGGTTGAGGTGTCCGCGCTCAAGGCGGCGTTGCGGCCGAACACGAAGCTGGTCAGCGTGATGCTGGCGAACAATGAGACGGGCGTGATCCAGCCGGTGCGCGAGTTGGCGGATCGGGCGCATGCAGCGGGCGCGCTGTTCCATACGGACGCGATTCAGGCTGCGGGCAAGCTGCCGCTCGACGTTTCCGCGCTGGGCTGCGATCTATTGAGCATTTCGGGCCACAAGATGTATGCGCCGCAGGGGACGGGAGTGCTGTTCGTCCGGCGCAACGTCCGGCTGAAGTCGATGTTTTTCGGAGGCTTGCACGAGCGCGGACGGCGTCCCGGCACGGAGAATGTCGCCGGGATCGTGGGGCTGGGCAGGGCGGCGGAGATCGCGCGGACGTGGCTCGCGGAGGATGGCGCGCAGGCGCTCGCTGCATTGCGGGATCGCCTGGAGATGGGAATATTGGCGGCAGTCGAGGAGGCTGGCGTCAACGGCGGCGGGACGGCGCGCGTGGCGAACACCAGCAATCTGTACTTCGACCATGTGGAGGCTGAGGCGCTGGTGATTGCGCTGGATCTGAAAGGACTGGCGGTGTCAGGTGGTTCGGCGTGCCAGTCTGGCGCGACCGAGCCATCGCACGTGCTCACGGCGATGGGGCTGAGCGAGGCGCGGGCGCGGGCCAGTGTGCGCTTTTCGTTGAGCCGACTGACGACGGAGGCCGAGGTGGACGCTGTGGTGGAGATGCTGCCGGCGGCGGTCGCGCGGCTGCGCGAGCTTGTACCCAGGAAGCTGGTGGCAGCTTCAGTCGGCAGCTAAACTCAGAGGCGGAGCATTTCGAGCGCACGAGCGGCGGCAGCCGCCACGATCAGGAAGGACAGCAGAAGGGTAATCATGGTCTTCTCTTCCGCAGAAAGCCGGGAGATGGCCTGTCCGAGCCCCACAAGGAACAACTCAATCAGTTCGCTGAGACGATCCAACATTCAGGTATCTCCGTGCCGACAACTAACAACTGAGAACTGACAACTGTTTTCACAGATACCAGGGAATGTTGACGACGATGATGCGCTGCTTTCCCTTGAGCAGCAGCAGGACTTTGAGCAGTTGCACGCGCTGGTTATGGAGGAAGTACTCCCACCAGTGGCGGACGACGAGTTCGGGTAGAAGTACGGCCACCTTGCGGTCGGGGTTCTGGCGCTCGATTTCGAGGATGTAGTCCATCAGCGGGCTGACAATGTGGCGGAAGCTGGAACGCAGGGTGATGAGTTCCGGCTCGGGAAGGCCCTTTTCGCGGATGGGCTTGAGGACGTTTTCTTCCCAGATGCTGCCGAGCGCCTGGTCTCCCTCGCCGCCTTCGTCGCCCTCTACGTTGACAACCCTGAGTTCCCTGGAGAGCAGCAATCCGAAGCGCAGAGCTTTCTCGGTCATGCGGTCCCACCGCGCCATGGGGATCACCACGAGGGGCTCCAGCATGTTGTTCAGGTTGAGCGGGGCCATCTCTGCGACTTCGCCTTTAACGCGAGTGTAGTGCTGCTTGACCACGACCATCAGCACGATCAGCGTGGGAATGAGCAGCGCGGTAACCCATGCGCCTGAGGTGAACTTTGCGATCAGGACGATGATCGTGGTGATGCCGGTCGCCACCGCGCCGGTGCCGTTGACGAGCATGTGCCAGAAGTGGCTCTTATGATTGCCCTCCTGCTTCTTCCAATGCATGACCATACCGGCCTGCGACAAGGTGAATGCAAGGAAAGCGCCAATGGCATACAGCGAAATGAGGAGAGAGGTGACCCCATGAAACATGATGAGGATGGCTGCCGTCATCGCGGTGAGCGCGTAGATGCCCCACGAGAAAAGCAGCCGCCTCCCGCGCAGGGTGAAGACATGGGGCAGGTAGTCCTTCATGGCGATGGAGCGGGCCAGGCGGGGGAACCCGGCGAAGGCAGTGTTGGCGCTGAGAGCCAGGGCCAGGAAAACGGACCACATGGTGAAGTGATAGAACCACCCGCGTCCGAAGACCGCCATGACAATCAGGCTAAGCAGACTCTGGTAGCCGGGATGGAGTGGGTCCATCGCCATAATTCCGTATTTTTTTGCCAGCCAGGCGGTGCCATACAGAAGGACGACGAGGGTACACATGATGACGGTGAGAGATCGCTGAGCGTTCCTGACCCTTGGCTCACGGAAGGCCATGACGCCGTTGGAGACTGCTTCGACGCCCGTCATCGCCGCGCATCCGTTGGAGAACGCCTTGAGCAGGAGCCAGATGCTGAGATATCCGATTGTGGCCGGCAGAGGATGCGGCATTTCTGCGCGGGCGATCGGGTGACCTCCTGTTTGAATGACCCGAAAGACGCCCACTGCCACAGAGGCGAACAGAGTCCCGACGAAAAGGAAGGTTGGAATGATGAACGCCGCGCCGGTGTCTTTGGTGCCGCGCATGTTCACGATCGCAAGCACAGCGAGGACAATCATGCAGAGCAGCAGAGTATGGGGGTGCAGCGATGGCTGGTCGGAGATGATGGCTTCGACCCCCGCCGAAATTCCCACCGCCGCGGTGAGGATGTAGTCGATCATCAGCGCGGCTGCAGCGAGCAGGCCAGCGCCGGTGCCAAGGTTTTCGCTGGCGACCGTGTAGGACCCGCCACCGGTGGGATAGGCGGCGATGGTCTGGAGATAACTGAAGAAAACGATCCCCAGCAGGATCAGGATGGCCGTGAAGATGGGAAGGAGATGGTTGAGGCCGGCTATCCCGAGCGGTATGAGCAGCGCCAGCGCCGTTTCGGGCCCGTATGCGGCGGAGGTCAGGGCGTCCAGGCCGAAGATGGGAATTCCGACAGCTACGCCGATGTGCTCGGCGCGTTCTTCACTCGTAGCTAAGGGGCGGCCAAACAGAGAATCGGTAAGTGACATCGAATTCTAATAATAGTCGGTCTTTCCGCCAAATACCCACTTGTTTTTTTACCTGCTCCTGTGAAACGAAAATGAACAAAACGCGCTGAGACCTTGGTCAAAAGAAACCGAGCGCCCGTTTCCCGTACGCCTGGCAATGGCGGAAGCCGCTCTTCGCTGCGACGTCCGCGCCGCCCCTCACTTGACAGCCGGACTGGCTCTCCGTACATCTTGAATACGACCACTTCTAAATCCAGCCGAGGCCCCCGCAAAATGAGACGACAACTCCGTTCCTGCCTAACCATGCTCTGCGTGGGTCTGATGCCCACGCTCTTCGCGGCCGCACAGAGCGTACCCGCAACCCCGCCCGCCGGAGCGCCTGCACCCGCCGGCGCTTCCGCGCCTTACAAACCGAAGAACCTCAAGGTGCTGCCGGATGACGTGGATCTCCGCAAGGTCATGCGCGCGTATAGCGGCGCGCTTGGCGTCGAGTGCGGGTTTTGTCATGCCGCCCCCGATCCCGTCACCCACCGCCCCGACCGCGCGTCCGACGCAAATCCCGTGAAGGATAACGCGCGCGTGATGATCAAAATGACGGACGACCTGAACGCGAAATATCTGACGCTGCTCACCGCCCGCAAGGACACCGATACCATCACCTGCGGCACCTGTCACCGCGGCGAGAAGCACCCCTCCATCTTCGTTCCGCCACCACGGCAGGAGGGCAACCGACCGCCAGGAGCGCCTCCCGCAGCAATGCCTCCTGCGGCGACGCCTCCATCGAATTAAGGATATTTAGCGAGTTGATCCGGTGATGAAGGTCTGATCGGCCCGCGCGCCGATCACGCGGTAGAGTGCGAACTGCCGCGAATTCTGCGCGCGAAGTTCGAAGAGCAGGCTTGCGCGGTTGGACGCCTCGGCATCGATGGCATCGACCAGCCGCATCCTCGGCGTGCGGTCAAGGTGCGTCGCATCGGTGACATTCTTGATGGCGATCTCCGGTTCACCCTGCATGTTGACCTGGGCGACCAGCGTGACGTAGCGCAGCGTCGGTCCGAGGCCGTCCGTATGCGCGTAATAGACGTAGGTTGCCGCGCCGCCGTAGCTCAGCGTGAAGCCTTTCAGATCCTCCTCCAGCAGCGCTTCGGGAGGCGGCGGAGGTGTCTCTTTCACCACCGCGCGGCGGAGTTTGCTGTTCGGTCTGCGTGTGTCAACTGGAGGGGAAGGCACTTTGACGGGCGCGGCTCCGTTGGCTGCCTCGTACGCGGTAAGCTCGGCGCGCGCGGCAGTTTGCATCTTGGCGAGGATCGCCTTGTGTTCGTCGTCATCGTCCCAGGCTCGCGCGAAATCATGCGGAGGACGATCGGCGGCGTCCGACACCGCGGCCATCTGATGAAGATCCTGGTCGCCGGGAAGCCCGGAGAGCTTGGGGATATCCTCCTCCGTCATCGACCCCACGGGCTTGCCCCGGTGCAGCAGAGGCCGGTTCGGGTCGTCATTCAGGGTGCTGCTTCCGGCTCCCGTGACACTGGCCCGGTCATCTTTGGCCTTCTTCGTGTCATCGGGCGAGCGGCGTTTCAGACTCGGACGGTCGGGGTCGTCGGGATCGGGCGGAGCGCCGGACGAGTCGGTCTTGTCCGAAGAATCGGGGTGCCGGCGCATGGTCGGACGGTCAGGATCTTCAGCGGGAGTACCGCTGGGAGTTGTTGTGCCCGGAGCAGGGGTTGCCGAACCGCCGGAGCCTGGAGTTGCCGACTTCGAGGAGAAGTGCGGCTTGGAGTCGTCCTCGTCCACGACAATGGCGGAGAGCGTTTTGGACGGCTTCAGAGTCGATTTCTTCGCCGCTGCCGGCGGGACGAACTTGCCATAGCCGAACCAGCCATCGTCGTAGGTGGTCGCTGATGACGCGGCGGCGACGAGGTGCCGCGAGTAGACGAGATTCAGGTCCCCAACCGGGATGCCGGCCTTCTCGAGCTGGTACACGTTGCCGGTGAGGAGTGCAAACGGCATGGGCCGGGCCTGGTAAACCGCTGCGTCCTGGAACCTGTTATCGATGAAGAGCGAAACCGGGATCAGGCGGCTGGCGGTGGGCTTTGCCATGTCGCCGGTCCACTCGTAGACGCCGACAGCGCGGACAACGGTCTGCGGCTTTTCAACCTTGTGGGTCTGGGCGCTCGCGAACGCAGCCGCCAGCGCAACCGCAATTCCGGTCAGAGTCCGCAAGCCGCGCCGGGTTCGATCTGGCTTCATGTTGTGGTTAGACGCGATCACGGGTTACCTTGTCACATCCAGTCACATCCCAGAGTATCCTCCCTTGGCCAATAGCGGCTACCATCGACTTCGTGAGCACTCAGTCAGTCGCCGCTGCGAGCCCTGCCCCAATCCTGCGGGTTGAGGATCTCTCGATCGGCTTTGGTGGACGCGAAGTCGTCCATAACATCTCGTTCGAGATCGCCGCCGGCGAAACACTCGGCCTGGTCGGCGAGTCGGGTTCGGGCAAGTCGGCGACCTCGCTTGCGCTGCTGCGGCTGCTTCCGGCGGAGGCGAGTGTCTCAGGCAGGGTCGTGCTGACCACCGGAGGGGCGAAAGCGGTTGACCTGCTGGCGCTTCCGGAGACAGCGATTCGACGGCGGCGCGGGAGCGATCTGGCGATGATCTTCCAGGAGCCGATGACGGCGCTGAATCCGGTAATGCGGATCGGATCGCAGATCGCCGAGGCGGTTCGCGCACATCAGCCAGCGCTGTCGCCGAAGGCTGTCAACCAGCTCGTGCTCGACGCAATGCATGAGGTTGCATTGCCCGACCCAGAGCGGCGGGTGAAGGACTATCCGCACCAGTTCTCCGGCGGGCAGCGGCAGCGCATCCTGATCGCGATGGCGATCGTGAACCGGCCGCGGCTCCTGATCGCGGATGAGCCGACGACGGCTCTCGACGTCACGGTGCAGGCACAAATTCTGGCGCTGCTGAAGGAGCTGCGTCGCAGCCACGGGCTCTCCATGCTGTTCATTTCGCACGATCTTGCGGTGGTTGCGCAGGCCTGCGACCAGCCCGGCGACGCGATCGCGGTGATGCAGCATGGCCGGATCGTCGAGCAGGCGGCGACGCTCGATCTGTTTCGCAATCCGCAACATCCCTATACGAAAAAATTGCTGGCGTCGGCGCCGACAATGGCGAGCGACCGCTCGAAACCGCTGGCGTCGCTGGCAACTTAGGCCAGGTTCTGGGGAACTCACCGTAACTCAGACAAATGGATTGCGGATTGTGATCGGACCGATCTTCTGACCGGCCTGCATGTCCTCGGAGTAGACGGTCTTGCATCCGGCGTCGATGGCTGCCGCAAGAATCAAGGCGTCATAAATCTGATAGCCATGATCTGCAGCGATTTTGAGAGCAGTCTCGTGGACCTGGACCGTAAATGGCGTGGCAGGCTCGCACAAGCTGCGAATGTCGTTCAGAGCCTCTGAGATTTCCTTCCATGATTTCTTCAGGTTTCTACGTGCAACGGCCGCAAACTCATTCAGGACCTGAACACTGATATTTCCGCCGGCGGCGAGCAGACTCTGAGCGGTCACCGCGCGAGCATCGGTCTCCGAGACCGCGTAAATCAATACGTTGGTGTCGAAGAACGGGCTAGCGCTCATTCGCCTGAGCCCGATCGAACTTGAATCCTGCGGGCAGCCGCCATTGCAACCGCCGCAGCCGCTCGAGTGCCCGCTCGCGGCTTCGATCGCGGTCGACCTCGAACTCGCGATCACCGGCGATCCGCACCTCGATCTGGTCGCCCTCTTTGAGGGCCAACGCTTCGACGACGACTGCGGGCAAGCGGACTGCCAGGCTGTTTCCCCACTTTGAGACTCGCATCAGGCCTCCTTGGATATACAGCAGTCGATAGTATATCAACGACAACGACTGCCCAGGGGAGATGTGGGCCGGTGCGATAGACTGAAAGTTCGTGCGTCTATGCACTTGATTGGTTATGCGCGCCCTCATTCTTTCCGACATCCACGCAAATCTCGAAGCCCTGACTGCGGTGATTGCCGCGGCCGGTCCGTGGGACGTGCTGTGGAACCTTGGCGATATGGTGGGCTATGGCGCAAGTCCGAACGAGGTTCTGGACCTGATCCGGCCGCTTTCGACGCTGACGGTGCGGGGCAATCATGACCGCGTGTGTTCCGGGCTGACTTCTTCGCTGGCGTTCAACCCGACGGCGCGCGCGGCGGCCAAATGGACGCTGGAGGAGCTGAGTCCCGATAACCTGGTTTGGCTGCGATCGCTGCCACAAGGTCCGCTGCAGCCGCAATTTGGGGCGCTGGTGACGCTTGCCCACGGCTCTCCGCTGAACGAAGACCAGTACATCCTGAGCATGCGCGATGCCTGGGCTCCGCTGCAGCAGATGACGACAGCGATTACGTTTGTCGGGCATACGCACGTCCAGGGCGGCTTCTCGCAGAGGCAGCACGACTGGCACGAGTTGAAGCCGCGCTACCGCAGCCGGAACGACGCGGACATGTGGACGCTGGCAGTTCCGCCGGGGACGCGGCATCTGATCAATCCGGGCTCGGTCGGGCAGCCGCGCGATTACGACTGGCGAGCAGCCTTCGCGGTGTACGACAGCGAGGCCAGCGAAGTGGTCTTCCACCGCGTTCCGTACGACTTGACCGGGGCACAGGGGCGCGTCCTGATGGCGGGACTGCCGGAACGTCTGGCAGCGCGGCTGCGCGAAGGACGCTGAAAGCAGTTGTTAGTTGTTAGTTGAAAGGCAAAGATAGTAAACCCCGTGCTGGTGACGCCCTCAGGTACGGGTGGCGGTGACTTGCAGGTACTGGTTGTGGACGAGGGTGCGGGTGGCGGGGTCGGGCGCGGCGTTTTCACTGGACCAGAGGGATTCGAGGTCCGCGGCCATGGCAGCCTGGCCGGCGGGATCGAGGCGGCTGAAGGCGACCTTGGTAGGTCCGAAGTATTCGCGGAAGAAGGCGACCGCGCCGGCAGGGTTGAATGGCATATCGAAATCGATGGGGATGACTTCGGTCTTGATATCGGTGAAAAAGGGCGACAGCCGCTGGCGGACTGTGGCGTCGTCGCCCCAAAGGATGGGCGGCGCAATCCCTTGCGGAGGCGGAACGTGGAATGCGCTGAGCTTGAACAGGCTTCCGGTAAAGCTGGCGGGGTTCCAGTTGGCCATCGCCAGCAGGCCGCCTGGCTTGAGAACGCGGGCGAGTTCGGAGGCAACGATCTCCGGGCGTGGGGCGAACATGGCGCCAAACATGGTGACGACCGCGTCGAAAGAGGCGTCGGGATAGGGTAGCTGCTCGGCGTCGCCCTCGTCGAAGATCGCGGTGAGATCCTCGATGGCAGCGCGTTCGCGTGCCTGCACCAGCAGGTTGGACGCGATGTCGACGCCGGTAACGGTGCAGCCCAGGCGGGCAAGCGGGATTGCGAGATTCCCGGTGCCGCAGGCGACGTCCAGCACGGTGGCGCCCGCCGGAAGATCGAGGCGGCTGACAAGGGCCTCGGCGCCGGAGGAGATGGTTTTGGCGACAACCCCGAAGTCGCCGTCCATCCACGCGGCGCGCATCGACTCCTTGATCTTATCGATTGGGATCTGCGGGGTGGGCGGGGCAGTTGGGGTCATCTTTAAGTCCTCCAGAGAGTCAGTGAAGACGTAGGATGCTTGAACGGATCGCACTCCGTCAAGCTGAACGGGCGTGGCCGGAGTGCCGCCTTTGGAAACCCCATAGGTGCCTTTGGTAACTAGCGAACCTATTTAGCCATTATCAGTGGACGAACCTCTCTGTACTATGTAGTATTTTTTGCGCGGGGAGCTTTTGCGGTTTCCGTCGCAGCGACGGCGTAAGGGGGCGGTCACGTACGAAGACTGCCGGAGCGTGTGTCGGCGCGATTGGGAAGGGCGCAGAGGCCCCGCCTGATTTTTCGGTGAAGCCCCTGAGATTTGGGGGCTTCGCTGTTTAATCTCGAAAACGACGAACGCCAGGATCAGACGGCGGTGGACTGCTCTTCGAGGGCGGTGGCGAGCGATTCCCACTCGACGGTGAGAGCGGTGCGCTTGTCGCGAAGGACGTCCAGCTCGGCGGCGGTGCGCTGGGAATCTTCGGCGGAGGTGTAGTGGCCGAGGCTTTCTTCGACAGCGGTGATGCCGGAGTCAATGGTGGCGAGTTCCTGCTCGATGGCTGCGACGCGGTCTTCGAGCTGCTTGAGCTTGATGGGGTTGAGGCGCTTGATGGGAGCAGCGGGGGTTGGGGCCGGGATAGTTCCACTTTCCAGGGTCGACGATAAGGCCGTCGAACCTGGGGCACCCGAATTTGTGGTCTGGAGCACGGGGGTGGGTTTGAGGCTTGTGGAGAGGGAAAGAGTGGTCTTCTCAGGGCCGCCGGCTTTGCGGTAGAGATAGTCCTCATAATTGCCGGGGTAGACGTGGACGCGGCGGTCTTCGACCTCGAATACTCGGGTGGCGAGGCCATCGATGAAGTAGCGGTCGTGCGAGACGAAGAGGACGGTGCCAGTAAAGTTGGCGATGGCTTCGAGCAGGACATCCTTGGCGCGGAGGTCGAGGTGGTTGGTGGGCTCGTCAAGCAGGAGCATGTTGGCGGGTGAGACCAGCATCTTGGCCATGGCGTAGCGGTTGCGCTCGCCGCCGGAGAGAACCCCGAGAGGCTTGAATACGTCGTCGCCTGAGAACATGAAGCAGCCGAGCAGCGAGCGGAGTTCGACCACCGGCACTTTTGGCGCAATCCCGGCGATGTCTTCGAGCATCTTGGCGGCTGGGTCGAGGACCTTGTACTGGTCCTGGGCAAAGTAGTCGGCAAGAACATTGTGGCCGAGGCGAATATTGCCTGAGGTGGGCGGTTCGAGGCTGGAGAGCATGCGGATCAGGGTGGACTTCCCTGCTCCGTTGGCGCCGACGAGGGCGATGCGATCGCCGCGATCGATCTGGAAGCTGACGTCTTCGAGGACGTGCTTGATGCCCGCCAGTTTTCCATCGACGGGGGGCATCGGATAGTCCTTCGACAGATGGGAGACCTCGATCACTGTGCGGCCCGAGGCGGGCGGCTGCGGGATGGTGAAGTGGATGGTCGACTCTTCTTCGGGGACTTCGATGCGCTCGATCTTTTCGAGTTCCTTGATGCGCGACTGGACCTGCTTGGCCTTGGTGGCCTGATAGCGGAAGCGGTTAATGAAGGCCTCGAGCGCTTCGATGCGGTCGCGCTGGTTCTTATAGGCGTTCATCAGTTGGGTGCGGCGTTCTTCTTTCTGGACCACGTACTTCTCGTAGTTGCCGTGGTAGACGTGCATGCGTTTGTTCCAGAGCTCGATGGTCTTGTTGACGGTGACGTCGAGAAAGTAGCGGTCGTGCGAGATCAGGATGTAGGCGTTGGGATAGTCGTGAAGATAGTTCTCCAGCCAGTTGCGCGACTCTAGGTCGAGGTGGTTGGTGGGCTCGTCGAGCAGCAGCAGGCTGGGCTTCTGCAGCAGGAGTTTAGCGAGCGCGATGCGCATCTGCCAGCCGCCGGAGAACTCTTCGGTCTTGCGCTCCCAGTCTTCTTTGCTGAAGCCGAGGCCGCCGAGGACGGCTCCGACTTGCGAGTCGAAAGTGTAGATGTCGTGGACGTGGAGATGGTCGGCGATGTCGGAGTAGCGGTCGGCAGCGCTAAGATACTCGCGGGACTTGGGGTCGGCCGTGGAGAGGGTGTGGGTTATCTCCTCGGCCTCGCGCTCGAGCGCGAAGATGGGATCGAAGACGGAGAGGCATTCGGCGAAGACAGTCTTGCCGCGGAGGGCGAGACCGTCCTGGGGAAGGTAGCCGAGGGTCATGCCTTTGACCCGGGTGAGCTGGCCGTAATCGAGGGTTTCGATCCCGGCGAGGACCTTGAGCAAGGTAGATTTACCGGTGCCGTTGCCCCCGACCAGGCCAGTGCGCTCGTCTGGCGTGATCAGCCAGTTCGCGTCTTCAAAGAGGAGTTTGGGGCCGAAGCGCTTTCCGGCGGAGGAGAGTTGCAGCATCTACGACTATTTTCTCATTGCTGACGGAATTGTCGCATTGCAGTGTCTCGCCGTTCTCTTGTCGCGGAAGCTCTGGGCTCGGCCGCGGCCCCATTCTGGTTCAGTTCTTCTGCATCTGCTTCAGATAGTCCGTCAGATTGACGATCCGCAGATTCACTTCCGTGGGATTGTTGTGCAGCGTCATCATCAGGTCTCCCCAGATCGGCATCTGCGAAGTGCCGTGGGCCGGATTCTCCACGCCGAACTTGAGTACGGTGCCGATGTGGTTCGCGGGGAATAATCCGCCGTTCTTCTGGCTGAGCAGGGTGAGATCGATGGGAACAGTCTTCATGGCCGGTGCAGCGGGCCCATTTCCTGTGCCTGTGGTGCCATGGCATACGGCGCAATAGGTGGCGTACATCTTGGCCCCGGAGGTGGCAGGGGTCTGCTGGATCGGGACACTATTGAGTTTGGGTGTTGGTTTCTGGGCCATCCCGAAAAGTGACACGGATATAAGGGCGGCGAATAGCGCTATAAGATTTGGTTTCTGCATTTGGTGCTCCTTTGAACCGTCGAAAACATTAGTCCCACGGATGTGAGAGGGTATGTGACCGCGAGCACATTTGACGTGGGTTAATGGTTCATGAAGTGTTTACAGCGAGTTACGACTGGCTGGCTTGGTGCGGGGGGAGGCGCATCTCACTCTGAGAGGAAAGAAAGCGAGCCTCGAAGAGAAGTCTGAGGACAGTGTCCGATGCGGTCCGGCTTAGGTTTGCAACACTTCAATAACGGGCCGAAGAAACCAGCCGGCCCGGTGCTGACCATGAGGCCGGCACAGCAGCCTCCTCCACGAAAGCGTAGGTTTCCGCGCTGGCTGGGGTGGGTTGGACTGGTGGCGGTGGTCATGCTGGCGCTTCTGGGAATGGCGGTGGAGTACGTGATGCGCAACGCGGAGCCGATCCTGCGGCGGCGCGTGATCGCGAATCTTGAGGAACGGTTCCGCTCGCCGGTGGAGTTGGACGCACTCCACATTTCGGTAATGCAAGGCTTGCAGGTGTCGGGCGAAGGTCTGCGTATTCTTTACCTTGGGGATCTGGACAAGACGGAAACGGGAGACGAGCCACCGATGCTCTCGGTAAAGAGCTTCGAGTTTCGCACCGGTATACGCCAGTTGATGGAACCGAAGATGCGCTTGGATGTAGTGAGCGTGCATGGGATGCGGCTGAACATTCCTTCGAAGCAGGACCGAGGACCGCTGATCCGGAAGCAGCCGACGGGCAGAACCGGGACGAACATTGTTGTCGACAAGATTATTTGTAGTGATATGGTGCTGACGATTGAGACGAGCAGGCCCGGGAAGTTGCCGCTGGTGTTCCCGATTCGCGACTTAACGCTGCACCATGTGGGCTCGGGCAGGCCGATGCAGTTTGAGGCTTCCCTCGTGAATCCGAACCCGGTGGGAGAGATTCATTCGACCGGGCACTTTGGACCGTGGCAGAGCGACGAGCCGAGAGATACGCCGGTGGACGGCGACTACTCCTTTACGCACGCGGACCTGGGCCCGATCAAGGGAATTGCCGGGATCCTCTCATCGACCGGACGTTACCAGGGGACGCTGGGCGAGATCGGCGTCAAGGGCACGACGGATACGCCGGACTTTTCCCTCGATGTGAGTGAGCATGCAGTGGATTTGAAGACGGAATTCGATGCGACGGTGGATGGCACTACGGGAGACACGATTCTGAACTCCGTGCAGGCGACGCTTCTGAATACGGTGCTGCATGTGAGCGGCAAGGTGATTCAGGCGAGCGGCCGCAAGGGTCAGGCGGGCACACTGGGCGACAACCCAGCAGCAATTCCGGGGCACTTCATCGACATTTCGGTGGCGAGCGACAAGGCGAGAGTGGAGGACATCCTGAGGCTTGCGGCGAAGACCAGCCCGCCGTTGATGCGGGGAGCGCTGACGCTGCGGGCGCACCTGAGCATTCCGCCGGGGCAGGTCAGCGTCTCGAAGAAGATGCAGGTGCAGGGAAAGTTCACGATCCGCGGCGCGACGTTCAGCAATCCGAAGTGGCAGGAGACGGTGGACAAGCTCAGCATGCGTGCGAGCGGACATCCGGAGCAGGTGAATGCGACCGATGCGACGCCGGTGACCTCCGACATGAGTGGGAGCTTCGTGTTGGCGAAGGCAATGACGGATGTTCCTGACCTGAGCTTCAAGATGCCGGGAGTCGAGGTGAATCTCAAAGGGAAATACAGCCTGAACGGCGATACCTTCGACTTTGGCGGCACGGTGCGGACGGAGGCTACGGCGTCGGAGATGCTGACGGGATGGAAGAGCATTCTGGCGATGCCGTTCGATCGCCTGTTGAAGAAGAACGGGGCGGGATTGCAGGTTCCGGTGAAGATCAGCGGGACCCGCTCGGCGCCGAAGTTTGGTCTCGACCTGGATAAGCTGACGGGGGAGATCTTCAAGAGCGGTAAGCAACCGACCCAACCCGGAACGGAACAGGCCAAGCCGGGGGTGGTTCAGCCTCCGAAGTAGGGCGATTGGGAGGTGGCGGCGGCGGAACGGCGAGTAGAAACCCGCACCTGCCTCTGCTACTGTCAGAGGATGGGAGCCGGATGAATTTGGAGTCGCAAATTTCCGCAGACCGCTCGAGCCCGCCACCGGACTCCGCGCCATCCGAGACTTCGCCTGTAAAACCGGCTGCGGAGCCGGCGACTGGCGCTGTTGCACCGATCTGGCTACAGCGGCTTTCACTGTTCGTGCTGGTCCTCTTCTGCGTGTACCTGGGCGTGCTGGTGACGATTCTTCCATGGTGGTCGCGGGTCTGGGACCACAACCTCTTCCTGCAATCCCGTCCGGCGCTGGCGGCGGTATTGCATACGGGGGCGATGCGTGGCCTGATCTCCGGGCTTGGCCTGCTCGATATATGGATTGGCGTGTCCGAAGCGGTACACTACCGCGACCACCGTCCTTAGGCCGAACGCGCAGCGAAGAGGCCGCAGACAGCAGGAACAGAAAACACCATGCCCAGAAAAGATCCCGAACCACTTGAATCCGCACCACTGGCCTATGAAAACCCGGACTTCCTCAATTCGCCCGACGGCCGTCTGCTGCGCGTAATGGCCGAGTACCAGGAGCCGATGACGCGGTTCCGCCGGGAACGCATCCAGGACACCGTAGTGTTCTTCGGGTCGGCACGCTTTCGGGCGCTCGACGTTGCCAGCCACGAGCTTGAGTTGCTGGACAACACGGGATCGGTCACGCCCGCACCGGCGGACGCGCAGCCCGCGCGGCGCGAGGAGGTGGAGCGCGGAGAGGCTTCGGAACAGAAGCTGCGGCTTGCGGAGGCCGCGGTCGAGATGGCGAAATATTACGAGGATGCGCGCGTTCTGGCGGGGATGGTCTCGCGCTGGGCGACGACGCTGCCCGGACGCCGGCATCGCTATGTCATTACGTCGGGCGGAGGGCCGGGAATCATGGAGGCGGCCAACCGCGGGGCGTATGAGGCGGGGGCAAAGACGATCGGGCTGAACATCAAACTGCCGTTCGAGCAGCAGCCGAATCCATACATCACGCCGGACCTGAACTTCGAGTTTCACTACTTCTTCATGCGCAAGTTCTGGTTCGCCTACCTGGCGAAGGCGCTGGTCGTCTTCCCCGGCGGCTTCGGCACGCTGGACGAGATGTTCGAGCTGCTGACGCTGGCGCAGACCCAGAAGCTGGCCAAGAAGATTACGGTGGTGATCTACGGGTCGTCGTACTGGAAGGGCGTGATTAACCTGGAGATGCTGGCGGAAAAGGGTGCGATCGCGATGAAGGACCTCGAGCTGTTCCAGTTTGCGGATACGCCGGAGGAGGCGTTCGAGCTGTTGAAGGCGGGCTTGACGGAAGACATGCACACTGCCTATGAGCGCGATCACGCGCTTCCGCCCGAAGGAGTGCCGGAGACTCCCGCGCCGAACGCGCAGGAGCTGCTTGGGCCGGATATCGCGAAGACGCGATAGTGGAGCGCGTCGCCTGCGTAAGGCCTGCGATCACCCCAATCGCTGTCGCTTCACCCCAATCGCTGTCGCTTCACCCCAACCGCTGTCGCTTCACCCCAACCGTTGTCATTCTGGCCCGAAGGGCCAGAATCCCCGTAGTTGTCTTTCGCCCTGTCACGCCAGCCGACTTGACAATCATCTCGCCTTATTCAGGATTGCTGGGCTATTCCTGCTTTTCTGTTGCAAGCGCCAGCGGCTGCCAGAGTTCGAGGCGGTTGCCTTCGGGGTCGGTGATCCAGGCGAAGCGGCCGTAGGAGTAGTCCTCGCGATGAGGATCGATCGAGACACCGGCGGCGGCCAGCTTGACGAGCAAGGCTTCGAGGTCGTCGACGCGGTAGTTGACCATGTAGGGCTGCGGGCCGGTCGGGGTGTCCGGACCGAAGTACGCGGTGTCGGCGGGGAAGATACTCCAGGCGGTGCTGCCGGTGGTAGGCGGGACTTCGTCTGCCCAGAGGAATTGCGCGCCGCCCCAATCGGTGAGCGGGACGCCCAGGTGCTCGGCGTACCAGGCGGCGAGCGCTTTGGGGTCGCGGGCGCGGAAGAAGATGCCGCCAATGCCGGTAACTCGGGCCATCTGTATCTCCTTTGAGGAAAGCGTTACCTCAGGGCCTAAATTCTCTCGACGACCACGGCGGTTCCGTAGGCGAGGACTTCGGTGACTCCCTGCATGAGTTCGTTGGCGTCGTAGCGAGCCATGATGACGGCATTGCCGCCATGCTGGGCAGCGTGCTCGATCATCATGTTGAAGGCATCCTGACGGGTCTTCTCGCAAAGTTGGGTATAGAGCGTGATGTTGCCTCCAAGGATGGTCTGGAGGCCGGCGCCGATGGTGGCGAAGATATTTCGCGAGCGAACGATGATGCCGCGAACGACACCGACGTTGCGGACAATGCGGTAGCCGGGAAGTTCAAGCGCGGTGGTGACCATGGCAGGGTCGAAAAAGGAGCCGGGCTGATTGCCGGACGGCGGATACGGATATGCGGACATGATTGCTCCTGTTTGCAGTCAATTCCAGATGCTGGAGATTGTACGCTGGGGGCGTGACTACAGTTCCGTGCCGGCGAGGTTCGCGACGAGAGCAGTAACCGCTCCGCTGTCGATCGTCCTGGCGGCGAGGTCGATTGCCGCGCGGAAGGCTTCGTGGCGGAATGGCGGTGACGCTGGGATCGCGCCCGCAGTGATGAGGACCGCGGCGGCGTTGAGTAGAACGACATCGCGGCGGGGTCCACGCTCCCCGGCGAAGATGGCGCGGAGGATGGCGGCGTTGGCCGCGGCATCGCCTCCGGACAGGGATTCGATGGGGGCAGTGTGCAGCCCGACCTGCTCCGGCGTGATGCGGTCGAAGGTGACGGCGTCGCCATAGACTTCGGCGAGTTCGGTAGGGCCGGAGATTGAAAGCTCATCCATGCCGGTTGTCGCGTGTGGCCCGATGGCGCCATGGACGACAAAAGCGTGACGGACCTCCAGCAGGCGCATGGCTTCGGCGACGATGGGGACGAGGCGGGCAGCGTAGACACCCATGACCTGAGCTCGCGCGCCGGCGGGATTGGTGAGCGGGCCGAGAACATTGAAGACGGTGCGGACGCCGAGGGCGCGGCGCACCGGCATAACCGCCTTCATCGCCGGATGCAGGATGGGCGCGTGGAGGAACGCGAAGCGATGGCTGCGCAGCGCACCGGCCGCCGCATCGGGAGGGAGCGTGACCGGGATGCCGAGCGCCTCGAGGACGTCGGCCGAGCCGCATTGCGAAGTGACGGCACGGTTGCCATGCTTTGCGACCATCGCCGGATGAGTCGCCGATTCAGCGGCAGCGGCGACAAGGGCCGCGGCGGTAGAGATGTTGAACGTGCCGCTTGCGTCGCCGCCGGTGCCGCAGGTGTCCACAAGCCTGGCGCGCTCGTCGATCATCAGTGGAATAGGTGTGGCGGCGGCGCGCATGGAGTCGACGAAGCCGGCAAGTTCTTCGGAGGTTTCGCCGCGGCCGCTGAGCGCGCCAAGCAGCGCGGCAAGCTGCAGGTCGCTGAACTGGCCGGTGAAGATCTGCTGCATCAGGTCGCGCGCGTCCTCGCGGGTGAGGGTGGCGCGTTCCTCGATGATGCGTTTGAGGTAAGGCTGCGGCATAAGGCAGTTGTGAGTTCTCAGTTCTCAGTTGTCAGGAAGTGCTAATCTCAACGCCGGCATGAAAGCTTAAGGGTAGCAGGGAGAGTGATTGGGCGTTTGTGCCGATGGATGTATTCTTCGCAGGGACAGGTTTGGAACTGACAACTGACCACTGACCCACTGACCACTGACCACTGACCACTGAGAACTTCTTATGCGGCTCTGGTTTGCCCACAGCAGCGAAGTCCCGATCTACCGCCAACTGGTGACGCAGGTGGCGCTCGCGGTGCTGTGCGGCGATCTCCGCCCCGGCGACCGGCTTCCGAGTACGCGGGAACTGGCCCGCCGCTTTGCGCTGCATCCCAACACAGTGAGCGCGGGCTATCGCCAGTTGGAGAAGGAAGGTTGGACCGAGCGGCGGCGTGGCAGCGGCATCTATGTGCGCGCGTATGCGGAGCCGCCGTCGACGCCGGAGCAGATGCTCGACCACCACATTGCCGGATTCTTCCGCGCGGCGCGCGAGCTGGCGCTGCCGGCCGAGGCGGTACGGGCACGCGTGCTGGAGTGGTTGGCCGCTCCGCCTCCCGACCACTTCGTGCTGATCGACCCTGATCCTGAACTGCGGCGCATTCTGCTGACGGAACTGCGCCGGGCGACCACGTGGGAGGTGCGGGAGGCATC
>DASWCA010000380.1:0-8574 GCA_036390355.1 Acidobacteriaceae bacterium | reverse complement strand
GTTTTTCGATCGATCCGCCGTGCACTTTATGGAGCAACTGTCGGCGGAGGTGGAAGTGCTTGCGGCTGTGCTGGGCAGGCGTCTGGTGCTGATCGCGGAGAGCGATCTGAATGATCCCAAGCTGGTGAAGCCGCGCGAGGCGGGAGGATTTGGGATGGATGCGCAATGGGACGACGACTTCCATCATGCGCTGTTCACGCTGATGCATGTTGAGCACGCGGGATCGGGATACTACGACGATTTCGGGTCGTTTCAAAAGCTGGTGAAGGCGCTGACCCACGTCTTTGTGTATGACGGAGACTACTCGAAGTACCGGCTGCGCCACCATGGGAGGCCCGTGGATGGGCTTTCCGCGCACCACTTCATTTGCTTCATCCAGAACCACGATCAGGTTGGCAACCGCGCCACGGGCGAGCGGCTGGAACATATCGTTGGACAGGACCTGGCGAAGGTTGCGGCCGGTCTTGTGCTGACCGCGCCGTTTGTGCCGCTGCTCTTCATGGGCGAAGAGTACGCCGCATCGACACCGTTTCTATACTTCGCCGATCACGACGATCCGGAGATGGCGAAGGCGGTGTCGGCGGGGCGCAAGAGCGAATTTGCCGCATTCGGTTTTGCCGAGCAGCAGGTGCCCGATCCGGAGGCGCGCGAGACGTTCGACCGCTCCAAGCTGAACTGGCAGGAATTGGAGGAGGCGGGGCACAGGGAGATGCTGGAGTGGTTTCGCGCGCTCATTCATCTGCGGCGCAGATCGATCTCGTTGAACGATGGAGACCGGGGCCACCTGAAGGTACGCTACAGCGATGAGGATCGCTGGCTGGTGATGGATCGCGGCGGAGTGCAGGTGCTGGCGAATCTTGGAGAGCAGGACGCGAGCTTCGATGTGCCCGATGGGTTTCGCGTGGCGATGGTATCGCGCGGGGATGTGGGCGAGAGTATGGGGAAGATATCGCTGCCTGCGAGCACGCTGGCGATTCTTTCGAGCGAGGAGGAGTAGGAGCTTCGCACAAGTGGCTCTTGTGGAGGCTTAAGCGTGGGTTAAGGAACGCGAGCGACTTTGGCTCGTCTTCGATACTTATTCGCCTGTGGAAAGCATGGTTTTGGGCTGGAATGTGCAATCCTACGAAACTTTTGATGCCCGAGATCGTATCCTTAGGTAGAACCACCACCTGCCTAGCCAATGGAACGCGAGTCCAGGTCCTGGGGATGCGATGCGGTCTTGTTCGGGATATTCCGGAGGCAGGCGTTAGACAAAGGATGCAGATGGCAACTCGGAAAAACGTGCTTCCCTCCAGATTGGCGATCGGACTCGGACTTGTTTTGTCGATGGCGGTGGCGACGCGCTCCGGGATTGCGGCACAAGCGCCTGCTCCAGCCGCGGCGGCGACATCGCAGCGAGGCACCGTGAAGGCGGTCTCCGGCGACAGCATCGCAATGGCGACGGACGCCGGCCAGACGGTAACGGTGAATGTGGCGAAGGGCGCGAAGATCGTACAACTCGCGGTGGGCAGCACCGATCTGAAGACGGCGACCGCCAGCCAGTTGACGGACATCTCTGTCGGCGACCGCGTTCTGGTGACGGGCAAGGCGGGGGATACACCGGAATCGTTCAATGCGCTTCGCGTGATTCTGATGAAGTCCGCGGATATTGCGCAGAAGCAGGCTGCGGATCAAGCTGACTGGAGAACCCGGGGAACAGGGGGCATCGTCAGTTCGGTCGATCCGGCGACGGGCGCTATCACGCTGACAGTCGGCGCCAAGAAAGTGGCCGTCAACACGTCGAGCAAGACGGATTTCCGCCGTTTCGCGAATGACTCGGTCAAGTACGAGGATGCGAAGCCGGGCACTTTGGCTCAGATTCAGCCGAAAGATCAGTTGCAGGCTCGCGGGGCCAAGTCCGCGGACGGTTCTTCGATGCAGGCCGAAGAGGTCATCAGCGGATCGTTCGAGAATCTTTCCGGACAGATTGCAACCATTGACTCCGCAGCCGGGAAGATTACGCTGAAGGACCTCGCGTCCAAGAAGATGATCACGGTGAATGTGACGGCGAACTCCAACGTTCGCATGATGCCGCTGCAGATGGCGACAATGTTTGCGGCACGGAGCAACGGAGGCGGTCAGGGCGGCGCGCGGCGAGGCGGTGGCGGTGCGGCTCAAGGTGGTGCGGCAGATGCGGGTGGTGGCGCTGGGCGGCGCTCTGCAGGCGCGGACCTCTCACAAATGATCAATCGGCTTCCTGCGGTCACGCTTGCCGATCTGCACAAGGGCGATGCCGTGATGATCGTGGCCAGTGAATCGACTCCCGACGCGAGCACGGTGACCGCAGTGACTTTGCTTTCGGGAGTGGACCCAATCCTGACTGCCAACCCCAACGGTGGGATGGATTTGTCGATGAGTGTCGGCGGCGGTGCCGGCGGCAGCGATCAATGATGTTTTCCAGCCTTTGCACAACTATATTTCTTTTTTGCCTTTGGATTTTCTTAGGAGTGAGGATGTCTCTTCGATCTCGTGTTGCGGTTCTGTCTCTTCTTTTGCTTGCGTCGCTGCCATTTGCCGCTTTGGCACAGCAGCCTGCGACGTCCGGCGCCACGGTACACGGCCTGGTCGTCGATCCGGATGATGCGTTAATTCCGGGCGCAACCGTGACCATCGCAAACGCCGCGGGCAAGACGCAGAACACAACTTCGAAGAGCGATGGGACCTATACGTTCCGGGGCGTAGCTTCCGGTACGTATTCGGTGACCGTGGTGGCGCCTGGGTTCGCCAGGTACGTCAAGCCGACGATCAGTGTGACCACGGGAGCAGACATCAGCGTCGACGTCAAAATGGCGCTGCAGGATACGACGCAGACAGTGAACGTCACGACAGACACGGCCCAGCTCAGCGTCGATCCGGATAGCAATGCCAGCGCAACGGTGATCACCGGCGACGCGCTGAATGCGCTCTCGGACGATCCTGATGAGCTTTCGGCGGAACTTGCGGCGCTGGCGGGACCCTCGGCCGGACCGAACGGTGGTCAGATCTATATCGACGGCTTTACCGGTGGCACGCTGCCTCCGAAGGCCTCCATCCTCGCGATCCGCATCAACTCGAACCCTTTTTCGGCACAGTACGATCAGCCCGGCTATGGCCGCATCGAGATCATCACCAAGCCGGGGGCAGACCAGTTTCACGGCGGCGGCAGCTTCCAGATACAGGATAAGATATTCAATACGTCGACGCCGTTCCTGGGCCCGGCGAACGTCCAGCCCAACTATCACACGCTGTTCTTAACGGGGAATCTTACGGGGCCCATCCGGACGGGAACGTCCTTTTCGGTTGCGGGTACTTACCGTGATATTGCGAATAACAACATCATCAATCCGCCGGCGATCTACAGCAGTTCGGCAACGGCGACTACGGTGTGCAATCCCGGCGATCTTACCTGCGCCAGCCATCCCTATCCGGCGACTGCGCGCGCCATTGCCGCTCCACGGACGCGGTGGGAGATCAACCCTCGCGTGGATACGATGATCGGCGCGAAGAATACGCTGACGACCCGCTACCACTATGAGACGGGCACGGACACGAACCCGGGCAACAACAACAGTCTTCCCACACAGGGGAGCACTTCGACCAGTACAGAGAATACGGTTCAGATCAGCGATACACAGCTTATCAGCGACAGGGTGATCAACGAAACACGCTTTGAGTACGAACGCGACTCCTCGAATACAACTCCATTCAATCCTGCGACCACGGTTTCGGTCTCCGGCTATTTCACGGCGCATGGCACTGGCGGCGGAAACATCAATACGTCTACGGAAGACCACATCGAATTCCAGAATTACACGTCGGTTCAGCTGGCGAAGAACTTTATACGGCTTGGCGGGCGGCTGCGTACCTCGTCCAATTCGATTACTGCGAACGCCGGGGTGAATGGATCGCTGAACTACTCCTACCTGCTCGATCCATGCACCGATTCCACGGTGACCAATAAGCCGAGCAACTGCGTATTTAGCGTCGGCGGCAATCCGGTTGGGGCGTGCGCATCGGCGAACTCGACCATCTCGTCGTATCAGTGCGGCATTCCGTTCCAGTTTCAGCAAACGACGATCAGTCATCTGGGCGTGAACGCACGGGAGACCGACGTTGGCCTGTATGCAGAGGACGACTGGAAGGTGAAAGACAATCTCACGATCAGTTATGGAGTGAGATACGAAGCGCAAAACTACATCAACAGCACGCATGAGTTCGCTCCGCGCACGTCCCTCGCTTATGGAGTTCCGCGGAAGGATGGCAAGAAGACAATTACCGTCCTGCGAGGCGGATTCGGCCTGTTTTATAACCGCTATGGGTTGAGCCAGATCACGAATATTATCCAGAACAACCCTATAAATCAGACCACCACGCTGTATCAGAACCTTACGTCGCAGTGCACGCTGACGGCGGCGGGTACGCCCACTGCCGCATGCACCCCAAAGACCGGCGGCAATGCCGGTAAGACGGTGATCCCGGTTGCGGGCTTTGGCCTTCGCGCTCCGTACATGATGGAGAGTGCCGCAACCGTGGAGCAGCAGCTTGGCAAGTACACTAACGTTTCCGTGACGTACATGAACATCCGCGGCGAACATCAGGTGCTCAATCGCGTGTTTCCGAGTACCTCCGGCATCTGCGCAAGTCCGGCATCGTCGACGACGGGATATCTTCAGTGCAACCAGTCGGAAGGCGTCTTCCGGCAGAACCAGATCAACACCAGCATCCGCCTGCAGACGCCGATGGGCATCAGCATTACGGGCTTCTATACGGCTAACTGGGCCAGGTCGAATATCAGCGGCATCACCAATCCGTACAACTCCGCGACGGATTACGGGCGGGCGCAGTTCGATGTGCGCAACCGGTTTACGGTGTTCGGCACCATTCCACTGCCGTGGCAGATCTCGGCGAGTCCAATCATCAGCGCGCAGTCGGGCAGTCCGTATAGCGTCACGACCGGACAGGACACTAATTTCGATGGAGTCACCGACGATCGTCCGCAGTTCGCAACGGGCGTTACGGCGGCCAATGCAGTCTGCACGAATGCGAGTAACTTTTCGGTGAGGACGCCCGCCACGACGTATACGCCGAGCGCTGACGATGGTGAGATTCCTGTCAACTTCTGCACCGGGCCGGCCAACATCAGCTTCAATCTGCGGCTTTCACGGACCTTTGGGTTTGGTCCCAAGACAGCCGCCGGTCTTGCACGAGATGCGCGAAACGCAGCGGCAGCCGCTGGTGGACCTGGCGGTCCCGGTGGCATGGGCGGACCTGGCGGACCCGGAGGTCAGGGTGGACCCGGCGGTGGAGGCGGACGCGGCGGTGGAGGTGGAGGCTTTGGTGGTGGTGGAGGCGGCGGTGGACGCGGCGGTGGAGGTGGCGGCTTTGGCGGCGGACGCGGCTCCAACACCGGGCGCAAGTACAACCTGTCCCTCGGAGTTCAGGCGCTGAATATGTTCAACGAAGTTCCCTACGGAGCGCCGGGAGGCGTCTTGTCTTCGGCCTTCTTCGGCAAGGTTACGTCGCTTGGCGGAGGCCGCTTTGGCGGCTCGAATTCAATCCGGCAGCTCACGCTCTCGGCGAACTTCAACTTCTAACAACTCATTCGGTAACGAAGAGGCACGGCCGGCAATCTGGTCGCGCCTCATTTTTTTTTGCGGACGAAGCGGTGCGTACGGGGCTCTGTCGCTAGTCCGGGATCGACTGGAGTCGCTCTGTTTTGCGGCGGCTTGAGCCTCGTTCAGGAAATCGCGGAACGGTTTGTGGCCGGCATCTGCGGCGTCGGGTTTTGCGATGGGACTGGCGCTTTGTTTTGGAGCCTGGATCTGCTTCGCTACCACGGGTTCGGCGATGACGACGGTCTTCGCGTTGAGGAACTCGCGCATTCCGGCGGCGGAAAGCTCGCGACCATAGCCCGAGTGCTTGACCCCTCCGAAGGGCAGGCGCGGATCGCTGGCGACGGGCGCGTTGATGAAGACTGAGCCGCATTGGAGTCCCGCGGCGAAGCGACGCTGCTCTGCGTGGTTGTGCGTCCACACCGAAGCGCCGAGGCCAAACTCGGTATCGTTCGCCACCTCGATCGCTTCGTCGATATCGCGTACGCGGAAGAGCATGGCGACCGGGCCGAAGACTTCTTCGCGGTAGACCTTCGAGGTCCGCGGAACGCCGGCGATCACGGTTGGCTCGTAGTAATTGCCCTTGCCCAGCATGCGTTCTCCGCCAGTCAACACGCGGCCTCCGGCCTGGACTGCAGCCTGCACCTGGGCGTGGACTTCGTCGACTTGGGCGGCGGTCGCGAGCGGTCCGATCTCGGTGTCTTCGTGCGTGGGGTCGCCGATTTTCATGGCGTCCATGCCGGCGACGAAGCGCTTTTCGAAGTCATCGTAGATGGAGTCCGCGATGAGGAAGCGCTTTGCGGCGATGCAGGACTGGCCGCTATTGATGCAGCGCGCGCGCACGGCGGCGTCGACAGCGACGTCGAGATCGGCCGACGGCATCACGATGAACGGATCGCTTCCGCCGAGTTCGAGCACCGACTTCTTGATGAGCCATCCTGCCTGGGCGGCAATGGCTCGACCCGCGGACTCGCTGCCGGTGACCGTGACGGCGGCGACACGCTCATCCGCGAGCACGGACTCAACCTGGCTGACCTCAATCAACAAAGTTTGAAAAGTGCCGCGGGGGAATCCAGCGCGGCGTACGAGTTCTTCGATTGCGAGTGCGCATTGAGGGACGTTCGAGGAATGCTTGAGCAGGCCGACGTTGCCGGCCATCAGCGCCGGCGCGAGGAAGCGGAAGACCTGCCAGAAGGGGAAGTTCCACGGCATCACGGCGAGCACGACTCCGAGCGGGTCCCAGCGAACGCAGGCGTCGCATGAGCCGATATCCACGGGCTCCGTCGCAAGAATACGGGCGGCGTGGTCGGCGTAGTAGCGGCAGACGGTGGCGCATTTGACGATCTCGGCGCGCGCAGCCGCGATGGGCTTGCCCATCTCCGCGGTGATGAGCGCGGCTAGGTCGCCGGTCTCGTGCTCAAGCAGGGTCGCAAGTTTGCGCATGCAGAGAGAGCGATGAGAGAGCGGAGTTTCCGGGGAGTGGACGAATGCCGCGTGCGCGACCTCGATCTTCGTAAGGAGCGCCTCATCCGTCAACGGAGTGAAACTGCGCAACAGAACGCCATCTGCGGGATTGATGGATTGGATGGGCATAGAACTCTACTCCGAGGCTAGCTTACCAAGCGCGGAGGCCAGCACGCGCGCGCCTAATGCGATGTCTGCGGGAGCGGCGTATTCGTCCGGCCGATGGCTGACGCCTCCGCGGCAGGGGATAAAGATCATTGCAATCGGTGAGATGCGCGCCATGAACAGCGAGTCGTGATACGCGCGGCTGACCATGTGTTTCGGTGTCACGTTATAGCTGCGACACACTTCGCCGATGACACCGACGATGTGCGGCGAACAGGCGGCGGGCTCGTCGGCGTTGACCAGCGTTTCGGAGACGCGGACCTCGCGGCGCCTGCCGATCGCCTCCACATCGTGGCGGACCGCTTGCATAACACCTTCGCGGCGCTGCGGATCGGTATCGCGGATGTCGAGCTGCAGGGTGACGCGGCTGGGCACGCTGTTGACCGCGCCGGGATACACATCGCAGGTGCCCACGGTGGCGACTGTGTCGATCACGCCAGTGGCGAGGGTGTGCTTCTCGATGGAGAGAATGATTTCGGCGGCGGCACACAGGGCGTCGCGGCGATCAGGCATCAGGAGCGCGCCTGCGTGGCCACCAATGCCTTCGATGGTGAAGCGATAGCCTGCGGGCGCGGCGATGGCGGTGACGATGCCGAGGGGGAGGCCTTCGCGTTCGAGCAGCGGTCCTTGTTCGATGTGGAGTTCGACCCAGGCGTGATAGTGGTCTTTCGGGAGGCGAACGGTTGTGAGTGGACCAGTGAAGCCGGCGGCGGTTCGGACCTGGGCCAGTGTCTCGTCTTCGGCGCCGCGCTGGGCGCCTTTAAGCGCGTCCGCCCGCTCGGGGTCGAGCGTGCCGGAGATGAGTCGGCTGCCCACGCAGCCGATGCCGAAACGTGTGGGCTCTTCCGAGGTGAGGAGTACTACTTCGATGGAACGACGGGGCCGCGCGCCACTGCGCTTAAGTGCGCGGATCGCTTCGAGACCGCCGAGAACGCCGACCGTACCGTCATACATTCCGGCGTGCGGGATCGCATCGATGTGCGAGCCGGTCGCGACCGCTGGAAGACCGGGCTCGGTGCCGACCCAGCGGAAGAAGGTGTTACCGACCGCATCTTCGCGGATGGCGAGGCCTTCGGATTCGGCGAGCGCTTTGAGCCAGGCGCGAGCGCGCAGATCGTCCGCGGTAAAGACGATGCGGGTGACAGCGGTGCCTTCGGGCGACGGCTCAATCGAGGTGAAGGTGGCGAGTTTGTTGAGGTCCGCGAGCAGGCGATCCGCGTCGATCTCGATTTCGCCTGTGGCGGTGCGGCTCGGGTTTCCGGTATGGGTCTGCATCACTGCCTCCTGCGCCTGCGAAATTTTCTCGCGACGTGTG
>DASWCA010000379.1:0-17689 GCA_036390355.1 Acidobacteriaceae bacterium | reverse complement strand
GTACATCGCAAAGGTGTTGAGACCTTTTGACGGTGAAACGCGTCAAATCAGACTGGATTGTCCGTGATGGGAAGCGAATGCAGACGCTTTTCCTACCCAGAACGGTGCAGAGTTGATAATCAGGGGCTATGCTCGTATTGTAAACAAGCTAAGAATTGTTCTGTAGTATTGCGGCTGCGTTCGGAGTGGTCAGCATGGGATCCGGCATTATTTTCTCAAGTCTTAATGTGTCACCAGAAGGAGATCGGCCACAATGGAATCAAAGCCGGCACAGAATATTCAAGATACCTTTCTCAATACGGTCCGCAAGGACAAGAGTCCCATTACCATCTACCTGGTAAGCGGCGTGAAGCTGACGGGCAAAATCCGCTCATTCGACAAGTATTCGGTATTGCTTGAGAACAATGCGCAGGAACAACTGATCTTCAAGCATGCGATTTCGACGGTTGTGAGCGGCCGGGTAGGTTCTCACGCGGATGCGCGCATTGAATCCAAGCCGGAGACGCGTGCGCAGAGCGGATCGGGTACCGCAGCAGCTTCGAGCGCGGCGCTTGCCGAGACCGCCGGCGCGATAGGCAATTAGCCATTCTCCTCTCTGCAGGGAATGCTGCCTTACAGTCCGGAAACGATGCACTCAGAGGACACACATGAGCCTTGTGGAAACGCAGGCCGATGCTTTGCGCGCGGCCAACTCGACGCCGCGGGCAACAGGCGCGCAGGAACTCGCGGTGCTGGTCGCCGCTGAGTTCACCGGACAGCGGAGGCGATTGAGCGCGGCAGCGAGGCTGGCCCGCGATGCCGCTGCCACCGCCGCCGACTCGCGCCAGGACACATCCGAAGCAGTCCGCGATCCAGACGACGATGTCGTGGGCGATCTCGACTTCGAAGCCTCGCTTGCCGAGTTCGAGGAATTGGCACGAAGCGCAGGCGCCGAGATCGTAACGACGCTGGTGCAGCGGCGGGCAAAGCCAGACTCCGCGACTCTAGTCGGGCAGGGCAAGCTCGACGAGATTGCGGGTGTGGTGGCCTCTTCCGCAGCCGACGTAGTGCTGTTCGACCACGATTTGACACCTTCCCAATTACGCAACCTCGAAGCGAAATTGCCTTGCCGGGTCATCGACCGGACGCAGCTCATCCTGGATATCTTTGCGCGCCACGCCCGAACCCGTGAAGGGCAGTTACAGGTGGAACTGGCGCAGCTCGAGTATCAACTGCCCCGGCTCTCCGGCCGAGGAAAGGCCATGTCGCAGCTCGGCGGCGGAATCGGAACCCGCGGGCCCGGCGAGACGAAACTAGAGACTGATCGCAGAAAGATCCATCTGCGCATTGATCACGTGAAGCAGCAGCTTGAATCGGTGCGGCGCATCCGGCGTCAGCAGAGGCAGAGACGCGAGGCCGTACCCGTGCCAGTAGTGGCTCTGGTCGGATATACCAACGCGGGCAAGAGCACACTATTCAACGCGCTGGGCGGCATCCCGGCGAGAGGTGGAGTGCTGGAGTCGTCGCGGATGTTCGCCACGCTCGACCCCAAGCTCAAGCAACTGCAACTGCCCAGCAGACGCAAGATCCTTCTATCGGATACGGTGGGCTTCATTCGCAACCTGCCGCACACGCTGGTGACCAGCTTCCGCGCCACGCTCGAAGAGGTGGAACGCGCCGAGGTGCTGCTGCACGTGCGCGATGCCTCCAGCCCGATCACGAGTGAGCAGAAGGAGCAGGTGGAAAAGGTGCTCGCCGAGTTGGACGTGCAGGGCAAGCCGGTGATCGAAGTGCTCAACAAGATCGACCTGTTACCGCAGGAAGAGGTCGAGCGGATTTCGGCGGGCAGCAGTGCCGGCCCAGTCCGGGTGGCTGTCTCCGGACTCACGAAATCGGGGCTGGACAACCTGCTCGTCGCGATCGACGAGGCGCTCGTGGTCGACCCGCTGGTCGAGGCGAGCTTTCGTCTGCCGCAGTCGGAGGGCGGCGCGCTGGCTGCGCTCGAAGCAGGAGCGGTGGTTGGCGGGAAGATGTTCGAAGGGAATCTGGTTTACCTGACGGCGCGAGGTCCGGCCTCGCTCCTGGAACGCTATCGCAAATTTCGCGACAGGGTCTGAAATTCGGCATCCTATGGGTTAAATAGAACAGGCCGCCTGTCGGGGAGCGGAGGTGGTGTCCCCATGCACGCGACCTGTACGACCCAGGACATCGGGTCTTGGTGGTAACTAAAGTTTAGACCTCCCGAGGGGTTTGTCAAAGGGTATTTTGGGCAAAATGACAGGGCTTTGCGGACTGTGCGAATATCGGGCTAGTCTTCCGATTATCGAATCAGAGAGGTTTGACACTCGCGCAAACCCTTTGCTAGAACTAGGTGTACCCAAAGTTGCGCAAATGCCGTGTTCGATCCGCGCGGCTCGAAGGATTTAGGCAGTCTCCCGCCCGTTCCAATCATGGATGAAATACTGAATCAACTCGGTGGACTTGTGCTCGGCTCTGTGCCGACGATGATCTTGTTCCTGCTACTGGTGATCGCCTATGGGTTGCTCGTGCGGCGTCCTCTTGATCGCGTGCTAACGGAACGGCGTGCCCGGACGACCGGCGCCGTGGAGCAGGCACGGCTCTCGATCTCCGCAGCCGAAGCCAAGACGGCGGAGTATGAAGACTCGTTGCGCAAGGCCCGGGCGGAGATCTTTGCCGCACGCGAGAAGAGGCTGAAGCAGTGGAACACGGAGCGCGAGCAGGCTCTGGCCGAGGCTCGGGCAGCCACTGCCGAGAAGGTGAAGGCGGCGAAGGTCGAAATCGATCAGAGCGTGTCCATGGCGCGGCGGCAGATAGAAACAGTGAGTGCGGAATTGGGTGAACAGATTCTCCGCGCGGTGATGCCCGCGGGAACTCGACCGGAGGCCGCACAGTGAAGAGAATTTTCAGGCGGAGTTTCGTAGCTGTTCTAACGCTGGCAGTAGTGCTGGGCGTCGGATTTAGGTTGCGAGAGACATCAGTGAAAGCACAGGTGGCCAGCGTTACGAGCACGCCCGAGGCACAGCCGCCGGAGAAGAATCAGCAGGAGCAGGACGAGAACGACGCCTACCGCAAATCTCCCGCGGTCGTCTCGTTGGGAGCCAAGCTGGGGTTGAACGCAGACCAGTCGGCGACCGCGTTCATGGTCACGAATTTTGTGCTGCTCGCGGCGGCCATTGGGTGGATGCTGTTCAAGATGTTGCCGAAGACGCTTCGCGCCCGCAATACGTCGATCCAGAAAAATCTCGTGGATGCCCGAACCGCTACCGAAGAGGCTCGCGCCCGCTTGAGCGTCGTCGAAGAGCGGCTGGCAAAGCTGGACAGCGAGATCGCGGCGATGCGTTCCCACGCAGAGCAGGATTCGGCCAAAGAGGAGCAGCGCATCAAGGCTTCGGTCGAGGACGAGAAAAACAAGATACTGACGGCCGCGGAGCAGGAGATCAACGCGGCGACGATGCACGCTCAAAAGCAACTGCAGCAGCATGCGGCGGAACTGGCGATCGAGCAGGCAGCCCGCAAGTTGGTGGTTTCGGCGGAGACTGACCGCCTGCTGGTGCAGAGTTTCGCTCAACGGCTTACCGGGGACGAGTCCAAGAAGGGACAGAATTAGTGGCCAGTTCCGCTCCACGATACGCACGCGCTTTCGCCCAGGTTGCGGAATCGGCCAGGCTCGACGCGGCCGCGGCACAACAGCAGATGCGCGATTTCGCCGAGACGCTGGCAGGCAGCAGCGAGCTGCGCGAGTTCCTGGAAAATCCCTCGATTGAGACTCCCAAAAAGCTGAAGGTGCTGGACGCAGTCGCAAAGCGAATCGGGATGTTTCCCCAGGTGCGGAACTTCATCGCAGTCATCATGGAGCACCACCGCCTGAGTGAGTTGGACGAGATTTTGACCGGCTATGGGGAATTGGTTGACGAGCATGCCGGTGCAACCGAGGCGCGGATCACAAGCTCGCGCCCATTGAATAAGCAGGACAGAGCGCAACTCGAAGCGCAGATTGAGAAGCTGGCCGGAGCGCGGGTTCGTGCGAGTTATGCGGAAGACGCCAGCCTGCTCGGCGGGGCTGTCGTGGAGATCGGATCGACGATTTATGACGGATCTGTGCGCGCCCAATTGCAGCAGCTGAAACAGAGGCTGGTGAACGCATAGAGGTATGAGATCCGGAGCCGCGGTAACAGCGCTTTCAGCTAAAAGATCAGGTTCAGAATTGGATTGAGGTAGAGGAAGAATGGCAAAGATCAATGCGGATGAGATAACCGAGCTGCTCCGCCAGCAGATTGAGAATTACGAGCAGCGCATCCAGGTCGACGAGGTCGGAACCGTGATCTCCCTCGGCGACGGTATCGCGCGCCTGCATGGACTCGACAAGGTCATGGCCGGCGAGATGCTCCAGTTCCCTCACGGCATCTCCGGCCTCGCGATGAACCTCGATGAGTCGGAGGTTGGCGCCGTGCTGCTGGGCGACTACACGGAAATTCGCGAGGGCGACGAAGTCAAGCGAACCCGCACCATCATGTCGGTGCCGGTAGGCGAGGCGCTGATTGGGCGCGTGGTCGATGCACTTGGAGCGCCGATCGACGATAAGGGTCCCATCGTCACCGAGCATCGGCTTCCCGTTGAGCGGCTCGCACCCGGCGTAGTCGATCGCCAGGGCGTGCGCGAGACGATGGCCACCGGCATCAAGGCGATCGATACGATGATCCCGATCGGCCGCGGACAGCGCGAACTGTTGATCGGCGACCGCCAGACTGGCAAGACCGCAATCGCCCTCGACACCATCATCAATTCCAAGGGCAACAATCTGATCTGCATCTACTGCGCGATCGGCCAGAAGCGCTCTTCGGTAGCGCAGATTGTGAAGACGCTGGAAGAGTACGGCGCGATGGCGTACACGATCATCGTCGCGGCAACCGCGTCCGAACCCGCCCCCATGCAGTATCTCGCTCCGTTTGCCGCGTGCGCGATGGGCGAGTATTTCCGCGATTCGGGACGCCACGCGCTGGTGATCTACGACGATCTTTCGAAGCACGCGGTAAGCTATCGCGAAATCTCGCTTCTGCTGCGCCGGCCGCCAGGTCGCGAGGCGTATCCGGGCGATGTGTTCTACCTGCATTCGCGCCTGCTGGAGCGCGCGTCGAAGGTGTCGGACAAGCTTGGCGGCGGAAGCCTTACGGCGCTGCCCGTCATCGAGACCCAGGCAGGCGATGTGTCGGCTTATATTCCGACGAACGTAATTTCGATCACCGATGGCCAGATATTCCTGGAAACTGATCTCTTTAACTCCGGCGTCCGCCCCGCGGTGAACGTGGGTCTATCCGTATCGCGTGTCGGTTTTGCCGCGGCGATCAAGGCGACCAAGCAGGTCGGTTCTACGCTGAAGCTGGACCTCGCGCAGTATCGCGAACTGGCGGCGTTCTCGCAGTTCGGATCCGATCTCGACAAGGTCACGCTGCAGCAGTTGAACCGTGGCGTAAGACTGACCGAATTGCTGAAGCAGCCGCAGTTCCAGCCTCTCTCAGTGGAGAAGCAGGTTGTCATTCTGTTTGCAGGAGTGAACGGCCTGCTCGACGATGTCGAGGTCTCGGACCTGCGCGCCTTCGAGGATGGATTCTACCCGTATCTGGAGTCGTCCGCGCCTGCAATCCTGACCGATATTGCCACCAAGAAGGCGTTGGACGACGACATCAAGTCGCGTTTGACCGCTGCCATCAACGATTACAAGGCATCGTTCCTGGCCGATCTCAAGGACAAGAAGGATGCGGCGGCGAAGCAGCCCGCTGCGCCACAAACCCCACCCGCGTCTGCACCAGCACCCGCGCCGGCAATGGCGGGCAGCAAGTAAACCATGGCCAACGTACTCGATCTCCGGCGACGCATCCGCAGCGTAAAGAACACGCGGCAGATCACCAAAGCCATGAAGATGGTCTCGGCGGCAAAGCTGCGGCGTGCGCAGGACCGTGCAATGCGGGCCCGACCCTATGCGCGCATGCTGACCAGCGTTCTGGTGTCGATGGTGCGGCGCACCGACCTCTACAACGAGCAGACCGGCGAGATTCTGCACCCCCTCCTGGTCGAACGCGAAGAGAAGAACGTGCTGGTGATCGTGGTCGCCGGTGACAAGGGATTTGCCGGAGCGTTCAATTCGAACATTGGCAAGGCGGCACAGCGGTTTATCGACGAACGCCGCGCACTCGGCCAGAACGTTGACTTGGAGCCGGTAGGCAAGAAGGCGATTGCGCTCTACAAAAAGAAGTTTCCCGCCGCGGACTACGAGAAGACCGAGAAGCACTACGATAACGAGCTCTCCACCCACTACGACATCATCCGGCATCGCGCTCAGCCTATCGAGGTCGCCGCCGAGCACGCTGGCCTGTTGCTGCGCGTCGAGTTCAACGACGTAGCCGAGATGGCGCGGTCGATCATTGAGCGCTACGAGCGCGCCGAAATCGATTCGGTCTACCTTGTCTACAACGAATTCAAGTCTGTGATCTCGCAGCGCGTAGTGGTGGAAAAGCTGGTACCGATTCGCAAGCTCGGATCACGCGAAATCACCGCGGCCGAGGAGATGACCGAGGAACAGAAAGAGGCAGCCGCGCGCGCAGCCAGCACCGCGGGCGTGCCGGTCGAAGAGCCTGAGGACGAGGAGGCTGAGGCCGAGGCCAAGAAGTTTGGCACCGCGGACGTCGACTACATCTTCGATCAGCCGCCGGCGCAGTTGTTCCGCGACCTGTTGCCGCGATATGTGACTACTCAGATATTTCATGCGCTGCTGGAATCTGCGGCAGCCGAACACGCAGCGCGTATGACGGCGACCGATGCAGCGACCAAGAATGCAGGAGACCTGATCGACTCGCTGAGCCTCACCATGAACCGAGTGCGGCAGGCGGCGATTACGAAGGAAATTATCGAGATTGTAAGCGGCGCTGCGGCGCTATGAAGTGGGCCAGTGAATGAAGGTTCGTGATGTAATCAAGTTGATAGAGCAAGACGGCTGGTACCATGTGCGGACAACTGGAAGTCACCGGCACTACTACCATCCGACGAAACCTGGCACTGTGACTGTTCCCGGGCATCTTGGGAAGGATATGCCGGAGGGCACCAGGAACAGCGTGCTGAAACAGGCGGGACTAAAATGACCGAAGCCTTGAAATACGCGGTAGTGTTTGAGAGATCTGAAGACGGCTATGGCGCCTTCGTCCCCGATCTTCCCGGCTGTGTCACCGTCGGCGACACCCTCGCGGAAGCGGAGAGCAATATCCGCGAGGCGATTGCGGGACACATAGCAGCGATGAAGGCGCATGGCGAGACGATTCCCCGCCCGACCACGCTCGCGGAGTACGTAGAGATTTCAATTGCAGTTGGGCAGTAATCGAAAGAGACTATGGCAGAGAATATTGGAAGAGTAATTTCGATCAGCGGACCGGCCGTTGATGTGCAGTTCGAAGAGAAGACGATGCCGCCGATCTACCAGGCGCTGCGCATCGTCAGCGACGGGTTCGATGTGCCGACACCGCTATCTGTCATCGTCGAGGTGCAGCAGCATCTGGGCGAGGGCCGCGTCCGCTGCATCGCGATGGTGGCGACCGAAGGCATGGTGCGCGGGATGCAGGCAATCGATACGGGCGCCGTCATCACCGTTCCCGTGGGCCGTGCGACGCTGGGCCGCGTGCTGAACGTACTGGGCGAACCGGTCGACGAGCTTGGGCCGATCTCCTCGAAGGAGTTCAAGCCGATCCATCGCCAGGCGCCGGCGTTCGACGAGCAATCGACGTCGGAGGAGATGTTCGAGACCGGGATCAAGGTCATCGATCTGATCCAGCCATTCCTCAAGGGCGGAAAGATCGGCCTGTTCGGCGGCGCGGGCGTCGGCAAGACCGTCATCATCCAGGAACTGATCAACAACGTGGCGACCAACCACGGCGGTTTTTCGGTCTTCGCTGGAGTAGGCGAGCGCACCCGCGAGGGCAACGACCTCTGGATCGAGTTTCAGGAGTCGGGCGTTATCGACCTCAAGGACTTCCCCAAGAGCAAAGCGACCCTGATTTATGGGCAGATGACCGAACCTCCGGGGGCACGTCTGCGAGTTGCGCTGACGGGCTTGACTGTCGCCGAGCACTTCCGCGACAGTGAGGGCGCGGACACGCTGCTGTTCATCGACAACATCTTCCGCTTCACGCAGGCCGGTTCTGAGGTTTCGACGCTGCTTGGGCGCATGCCTTCCGCCGTCGGCTACCAGCCGAATCTCGCAACCGAGATGGGCGAGTTGCAGGAGCGCATTACCTCGACGAAGAAAGGCTCGGTAACATCCGTCCAGGCCGTCTACGTGCCTGCGGACGATCTGACCGATCCTGCTCCCGCAACGACCTTTGCCCATCTCGACGCGACGACCGTGCTCTCGCGGCCGCTCTCCGAACTGGGAATCTATCCCGCGGTCGATCCGCTGGCTTCGACCTCGCGTATTCTCTCCCCACGCATCGTCGGACAGGAACACTACGACGTTGCCCAGGGCGTGAAGAAGATTCTGCAGCGCTATAAGGACCTGCAAGACATCATCGCGATCCTGGGAATCGACGAGCTTTCCGAAGAGGACAAGACTACCGTGGCGCGCGCACGCAAGGTCCAGCGCTTCCTCTCGCAGCCGTTCCACGTCGCCGAGGTTTTTACCGGTATCCCCGGTGCCTATGTGAAGGTTGCGGACACGGTGCGCAGCTTCAAGGAGATCATCGACGGCAAGCACGATGCGATCCCGGAGCAGGCGTTCTACCTCAAGGGCGGCATCGAAGACGTGCTCAAGGCCGCCGAGAAGATGCAGCAGACGGCATAACAGCAGGCGAAGGACGAAATGGCTGAGGCGAGTTCAAATTCGGGACTGTTGACCGTACGGCTTGTGAGCCCCGATCGGCTGCTGCTGGAGGCCACGGCGGAGGCGGTAGAGTTGCCGTCGAGTTCGGGGTACCTGGAAGCGCTGTACGGTGCCGCACCTTTGCTGGCTGAGCTTGGTGCGGGCGAGGTGCGGCTGCATGGCGGCACTTCGGGCGACCAGAAATTCTTCGTCGCGTGGGGATTCGTCGAGGTGCTGCCGGAACGCGTCACGATCCTGGCCGAAACCGCGCTGCGTCCTGACGAGATCGACCAGGCCGAAGCCCGGCAGGAACTCGACGCCGGCCAGAAGATGTGGCACGAAGCCGGCGACGATGCGGCGAAGTACGACCAGGCCAACGCCGAAATGCGCGAGGCTGAGGAGAAGCTAGCTTCCGCTCAAGGCAAGAGCCTCTAACTCTCATGTTGACCTGACTTGATCCTACGAGAGGCGCGGCAACCCTGCGCCATTCTCGCCCTATTAGGCGCTGAGCCAGCGCATCAGGCCTGTTGCATCAGCATCCGCGACGAGGAAGCGGTCACGTTCCCCGGCAACTTCGCCGGCGGCTAGGCGGCCGCTGCGAGCAGCGCCTTCCATCGTCGAGGGCCAGCCGGTGGCGGTCCAGTCGCCAGCCAGGTAGAGTCCAGGGATCGCGGTCCTCTGCTGCGGTCGAAACGGGTCTAGCCCCGGCGTCACCGAGAACGTCGCACGCGCCTCTTTTAATATTCCACTCTTGATCAGTCGCGCCCGGCCCGTCTCCGGGAAGAAACGTTGCAACTCGGCGAGTGCGGGGGCGAGAATCTGCTCCCTTGTCATCGAGAGCTCGGTCTTCGATCCCGCAATGACCAACTCGACGTAGCTTCCCTGCTCCGCCGGGTAGCCGCGAATCCTGGACTTGTGAAAGAACCACTGGATCGTCGAATCGAGCAGCCACGCGTGGTCCAGTTCGGTAATCTGCCGGTCGAACCAGAGCAGGATGGAGATGAATGGCGAATGCGTGAAGTGCTCCATCGCCGTCAGCAGTTCCCCGCGTGCGTCTTCTCCGCCTGCATCGCGCAGGGACATTTCAGAAATCAGCTTCTGAGTCTGTTCAAATGGCAGCGCAAGGATTACATCGTCGGCGGTCCAATTCTGTTCGCCGCAACGCAGGCTCCAGCGGCCGTCCGCTTGCTGCGTCAACTGCTCGATACTCGACCGCAGTTCCACCCTCCCACCATGGGTCCGTAGAAGCTCGGCGCCGGCAGCATAGAACTCACTCAACGGTACGGTTGGAATTCCCAGCCTGCCGCCCGTGTCGTTCTTCAAGAAAAGTTCATAGATGACCTTGCCCGCATACTTCATGGAACAGTTTTCGGCGCGGTCGTTGAGCGTGGCGACGATAAGCGGCTCCCAGAGATGCCGCACGGCGCGCTCAGTCTGGCGAGTCCGCCTGTACCACTGGGCGACGCTCTCATCGTCCCGTGCCGAATTTCCGCGAGCGAAGCCCATCAGACCGCGCGCAATGGCAATCTTGTCGGCCATGCCCAGCATCGAAGCCGTCAAAAAGCTGCCAGCGTAGTGCAGCGGTGCAGGCAGGGAGCTAGTCTCGATTGAGCTCGATCGGGTCCCATGATTCGCGTCAGCAGGCTCAAGATAAGTCTGACGATCGTACCAGCGAATCTTGTCGGAGAGGCCGGCGGAGCTGCAGAAGTCGATCAGGTTAGTGCAGCAACCGACGAGTACGTGCTGCAGGTCGACCACCTCGTTGAGCGCGGGATGCAGGTAGGAGTATGCGCGACCGCCGACGTAGGGGCGGCGCTCCAGCATGGTGACTTGCGCGCCGCTTTTGGCCAGGGAGACCGCCGCGTTCAACCCGGCAACCCCTGCCCCTACTACGGCGACGTTGCGATCCGGCTTGCTCATCCTGTCACCCGATTCCATACGGCCATCACCGCACCACGTGCGAGGATTCCGAGCTTTTCGGCTGTCGAGATGCCCACGCGTTCGCGGAAGACTTCCATCTTGCGGTCGGCAATCCGCCCCAGCAGCCGGTGATAGATCGTGACCAGCACCCACATCGCCGCGCGGCTATCACGGTCGAGCAGCGGGATAAGTTTCTTGCTCGCGAGATAGTACTTTTCAGCGCGGATCGCCAACGTTGCCAGCATCGCGCGCTCGCGCTCGGTCATGGCGCGAGCGTCGGAATGGGCAAGCTCGCGCAACTCGGCCGTCGTCTCGCCGAATTCATCGAGGAGATCGAGCGGCAGATAGACGCGTCCGCGCTCCACATCCTCCTTCACGTCGCGCAGGATGTTGGTTAGCTGAAAAGCCACGCCGGTCTCTTCGGCAAGTTTCTCCGCGCGCGCATCCGTGTACCCAAAGATCCTGATGCAGACCAGACCGACGACGGATGCGACAAGGTAGCAATACCGGTAGAGGTCCTCGAAGCTGGCGTAGGTCTGAACAGGTTCGAGGTTCGAGTCTCGAGGTTCAAGGTCCATCGTGGTTCCGGCGACGAGTTCCCCGAGCAGCTCATCCGGGATGCCGAAGCGTTGCTGAGTGTCGGCAAGCGCCAGGAAGACGGGGTCTGCGGTTGTTGGTTCGATGGACGTAGTGCGGGACTTGCGCCAGGCTTCCAGCCATGCGGCCATCTCGGAACGGCGGAGCTCGACAGACTTTGATTCATCGTCGGAGATGTCGTCGGCGCGCCGCATGAACGCGTACACCGCGCACATCGCATCGCTCTTGTACCGCGGAAGCACACGAAATGCCCAGTAGAAATTCTGCGCCTCGCGTCGCGCTACTTCCCGACAGAAGAGGTACGCATCAGCCGTTCGTGCATCCTTGTTCCCTGCTTCGCTCACGCCGCACGAACTCCAGCCGTCCGCCTGATCCTGATCTTCCCGACGAGCGCGCCAAGCAAAAGAAGAAGCTTCTTGCGTCGCGTCACCACGGGACGCCCGCGCAGCACGTCATAATCCTGTGCGGCGATACCATCGAGAATCGCCTCGCCGCCTTTGCGAAACAGGTCCAGCGTGACACGCAGTTCGTCGTCCACCGTCGCGCTCAGCGGGACGCCTTCGCGCAGCATGTCGCGTGTCCGGTCCACAAGAGCTCGCATCATTGCGCCAAACTCAGGTGTAAAGACCCGGCCTTCAATCTGGCCTTCCGCCACACCGAAGCGCTCCATGTACTCGGCAGGAATATACCGGCGCGGAATCTCGGAGTCGCGCACCGCATCCTGCCAGAAGTTGGCGAGCTGAAGCCCGGTGCAGATCTTGTCGGAGAGGAGAGCTCGCCTTTCGTCCCGATAGCCGCACACCATCAGCACCAGGCGGCCCACGGGGTTTGCCGAATAGCGGGAGTAGTCGACCGCCTCATCCCACGTCGCGTAGTGCGTCTTGATCTGGTCCTGGCAGAATGCGCGGAGCAGATCGTGGAAAAGTCCACGCGGCAGATCGCAGGCGACGATGGTCTCGCGCAGAGCGACAAACACGGGATGGCGCGAACGCTCGGGCGCGTCGTAGCATTCGTCCAGCATCTTGCCCCAGGTCTCCAGCAAGCGCAGAGCCGTGGACGTATCAGCCACCTCATCGCCGAGATCGTCCGAGACGCGGCAGAACGCGTAGACGCTCTCGAAGTGCGGCCGCACCCGTTTCGGCAGGAAGAATGTGGCGACATGAAAATTCTCGTAGTGCGAGGTCGCCAACTCGTGGCACCAGGCACGCGCTTCGTCGAGAGTCGGACGCTCCTCAGGAGTCTGATACTCCGGCGGCGCGCCGGCCAGCGAGTCGGCGGCTTGAGCCTGGCTGGCTACGAGTTCCGTTTGGCTGCTCATTGCCCGCCCCCATTTCGCCCGATGCCGTTCGGGAAGATGGCCGTCTTAATGTCGACGCGGTTGTCGGCGCTGCGCGTCATCATCCGCGCGAAGACAGCGGGTACATCTTCGAGTTTTGCCGTGCGAGTGATGAACTCCGTTGCCTTGAATTTCCCTCCGCACACCAGCGAAAAGGCCGATGCGCAGGCAGCCGGGGTGTGATGAAAGCTGGCCTTGAGGGTGATGTCCCCGTAGTGCAGCCGGTTGGTGTCGAGGCCGACGACGGTTCCGCTGGGCGGTCCGCCAAAGAAGTTGACAACGCCGCCTTTGCGCACCATGGCGACCGCCGACTCCCATGTTGCCGGGGTGGCTACGGCCTCGATCACGACATCGGCGCCACGCGCATCGCCAGTTAGCTGCCTGACTGCCGCAACCACATCAACGCCATCGGCAATTTGCACAATCTCCGATGCTCCGAACAGGCGGGCAGCTGCGATCTGGTCGTCGCGCTTGACCACAGCGATCACCCGAACTCCTCGAAGCTGCGCGACATGCATGAACATCAACCCGATCGGCCCCGCTCCGATCACGGCCATGGTGTCGCCGGCCTGGGCCACGCTCTCGTTGAATCCCAGCACGACGCAGGCCAGCGGCTCGGTGAGCGCGGCGTGTTCGAGCGGCACATGGTCGGGCACGAGCATCGTATTCTTCTCCACGATACGCGCCGGAACACTTAGGAATTCCGCATAGGCTCCGTTGTTGAAGAGCAGAGCTTCGCAAAGATTCTGCTGGCCATGGTTGCAAAAGAAGCACGCATCGCAGGGCGCGGAGTTCATGGGCAGAACACGGTCGCCGAGCGCGAACCTCGTTACTCCAGCGCCCACTTCGACCACCGTTCCGGCGAGTTCGTGTCCAAAGACCAGAGGCGGTTTCAGCATCATGGCGTGATATCCGCGGCGGTAGACCTTGAGGTCGGTGCCGCAGGTCAACGCAGCCCCCACCCGCACCACAATCTCCCCTTCGCCGGCGCGCGGCATGGGAATCCGCTCCATGCGAAGGTCCTCACTACCATGCAATACTGCCGCCAACATCGTCTCCGCCGGGCGTTCCGCGATCATAGCTCTATCTTCTCACTTTCAACGGACACCCAGCCATGCATGCGGACAGATGCGGGTCGTCTAACACGGTGCGGGAACTGCTTCTAGGCGGCTGAAACTCCTGCACTTGCGAGCCGGATTCGTGCATCTGATACTCTGAGCCTCAGAAAGATATGCCCTTAATTTCCCCAGATGTCTTCCTCAAGCAGAAGATCGCGGCCGTGCAGGAGTACTCAATTCTCTCCTGGGCCACTATAACCGGCGTCTTCACGCCGCCGCGATACTGGGCCGACATCTTCACCCAGATGGACTCGATTGGCGTCGGCTCGATGCCCATCATCATCCTGACCGGCTTTTTTACGGGATGCGTCCTGGCGTTGCAGTCCGTCACGGCGCTCAAGGAGTTTGGCGCGGTTTCGATGACCGGGTCTCTGGTATCGCTCTCCATGGTGAAAGAGCTTGGACCGGTGCTCACGGGGCTGATGATCTCCGGGCGCAACGCCGCCGGCATGGCCTCGGAAATCGGCTCGATGAAGGTCACCGAGCAGCTCGACGCCATGCGCGCACTGGGCACCGATCCCGTCCGCAAGCTGGCCACCCCGCGGCTGATCGCGACCATCTTCATGCTCTTCTTCCTCACCATCATCGCCGACGCGTTCGGCATCGCCGGCGGCGCGCTGGTCTCCGTCTACCTGCTCGGACTCAACGCCAGCTCCTACCTGCACACCTCCTACCGCAGCCTGGTCTACGGCGACGTCGTCCAGGGTCTCACCAAGCCCCTATTCTCAGGCTTCATTATTGCCACGGTCGGCTGCTACTTTGGCATGAAGACTACGGGCGGCACCCAGGGTGTCGGACGCGCGACCACCCAGGCGGTCGTCGTTTCTTCCGTGTTCATCATCGTCGTTGACCTCCTGGTCACCCGCGCGATGATCGGCATCTTCGGGAGCTGAGCCTGCCTATGCCCCAAGCCATTCCCAGCACCAGCGCCGCACCCGTCGAATTGCCGGAGAACATGCCCGTCGTCGAGTTTAAGGACGTCTCCATCAGGTTCGATGTCAAGCCTGTGCTGCAGAACATCTCCTTCGCGGTCGAACGCGGCCAGACGCTCATCATCCTCGGGCCCGCGGGATGCGGCAAATCCGTGCTGCTCAAGCTCGCGAACGGCCTGCTCGGCCCGGACTCCGGCTCCATCAAAATCTTCGGCAAGGAAATCACGACCATGCCCGAGCGGGATCTCTTCGAGCTTCGCGCACATATCGGCATGGTCTTCCAGGAGTCCGCCCTATTCGATTCACTGACTGTCGAGGACAACGTCGCCTACCGCCTCCACGAAGAGCACGTCCCCGAAGACGAGGCACACACGCGGGTCGTCGAAGCGTTAAAGTTCGTCGAGTTGGAGCAGGCGATCAGCAAGTTTCCGTCGGAGCTTTCGGGAGGCATGCGGCGGCGTGTCTCCATCGCGCGGGCCATCATCTCCGGACCTGACCTGATCCTGTACGACTCTCCGACCGGTGGCCTCGACCCGATTACGTCGACCACCATCATCGAGCTGGTCATGAAGCAGCGGGACGTTTCGCACACTACTTCCCTGCTGGTCACCCATCGCCTGCAGGATGCATTCACCCTGGCGACCCACCGTTACGATGCCGGCAAGGGTATGGTGGAACTCCCCAAGGACGAGCCAAATCACGGAATCGACGATGGCACCAAGTTCCTGATGCTCAACGAGGGCAGCATCGTGTTCCACGGGACGACCGAGGAACTAATCCACTCCGACGATCCGTGGATTAAGGAATACCTGTCATAGCGCTGGACGACGGGACTTGGCCCTTTAGCGCTTGCCTTGCTGCCACTCCTCGTAGGAGATGCGGGGGACGGTGACGAACGCGTTGCGGGTCTTGACGTAGTTGCCTAGCCCGTTCATGCGACCGATAGCGTGCAACTCATCCGCCTTGATATACGGCCCGGCGGGATCGACAAACCGGTCTTCGACATAAATCGCGACAACGCGGCCCAGGATAATGCGCGACCTGCCGATCTCCATCGTGGTGAATTCGCGGCACTCGAGCGCGGCGTGAGCTTCCGCGATGCGCGGGACATGAACCATGGAGGACGGCGCCGTACTAAGTCCGGCCATTTCCAGTTCGTTGATGCCCGCGGGAAAGTCCGTCGCGCAGATGTTCATCTTCTCGAGCAGGTCCTCCGTGACGACGTTGATCACGAACTCCCCGGTTCGGCGGATGTTGTGCGCTGTATCCTTGGGGACGGCGTCGGGGCCGGCGCGGTTGGTGACGCCAATGCCGACGACAGGCGGATCGGTGCAGAGATAGTTGTAGGCACTGAAGGGCGCGGCGTTCAGGTTGCCCTCCTTATCCATGCTGGTAATCCAGGCAATCGGGCGCGGCGCGCACAGGCCGATCAGGAGGTTGTAAACCTGCCGGTGCGGCGTTTCGTCCATATCGAACTTCATCGGTCTGTCCTCTTTGCAAGCCTATCGCAGCGATGAGGCCGCTGTTGAAAATGGACCCGATTTAGGGCATCCAGTGGGTTGGCCGGCACCATTGGGAGTACTCCCGAATAAGGCCTTCCCGGGCGCGGATTTATGGCTGGAAAATGCTAAAATGGAGGGTAATGACAACGCCTTTGAAGACGCTGTTCCTCAACCCGCCCTCCTTTGAAAAGTTTGATGGTGGCGCCAGCAGCCGTTGGCCGGCCACGCGCGAAATCGAGTCCTACTGGTACCCGGTCTGGCTCACCTACCCTGCCGGAATGCTGGAGGGATCGCGCCTTGTGGACGCCCCGCCGCACCACCTCAAGTGGGCGGACGTGGTCGAGATACTCAAGGACTATGAGTTCCTCGTCCTTTTCACCAGCACCATGGGCTGGGACGGCGACCAGAAGATGGCCGAAGTCATCAAGCAGACCTATCCCTCGATCAAGATCGCTTTCGTCGGCCCCCCGGTCACCACCTCGACCGACAAGGCCTTGAACGAGTGCCCCGCCATCGACTTCGTCTGCCGCCGCGAGTTCGACTTCTCGGTCGTGGAGTTCGCGCAGGGCAAGCCGCTGAACGAGATTCTCGGCATCAGCTACAAGGACGAAAACGGGGTCATCCAGCACAATCCCGACCGGCCGCAGGTGACTCCCGAACAACTCGACGAGATGCCCTGGGCAACCGAGATCTACCATCGGGATCTCGATGTCACCAAGTACAACGTGCCCTTCCTGCTGCACCCGTTCGTTTCGCTCTACTCGACCCGCGGATGCCCGGCGCAGTGTACGTTCTGCCTCTGGCCGCAGACGCTCAGCGGCCACGCATGGCGCAAGCGGTCTACAGATGATGTTGCGGCCGAGATGGCGAACGCCAAGAAGCTCTTCCCCCACGTAAAGGAATTCTTCTTCGACGACGACACCTTCAATATCCAGAAGGCCCGCACCATCGAGCTCTGCGAGAAGCTGAAACCGCTTGGCCTGACTTGGTCCTGCACGTCCCGCGTCACCACCGATTACGACACGCTAAAGGCCATGAAGGAAGCGGGCTGCCGGCTTCTGATCGTGGGCTACGAGTCCGGCGACCCGCAGATCCTCAAGAACATCAAGAAGGGTGCCACCGTTCAGCGCGCGCTCGACTTCCAGCGCGACTGCCACAAGCTCGGCCTCGTCGTTCACGGCGACTTCATCCTCGGCCTGCCCGGCGAGACCCGCGAGTCGATCCGCAACACCATCGAGTTCGCCAAGCAGCTGGATTGCGAGACCATCCAGGTCTCTATCGCGCACGCCTTCCCCGGCACCGAGTTCTTCGACTACGCCAAGGAGAACGGCTTCATCACCAACGAGGCAATGTCGGACGAAGGTGGCCATCAGATGGCGCACATCGAATATCGGCTTGCCAGTAGAGTATGTGATGGAGATGGTGCACAAGTTCTACGACGAGTA
>DASWCA010000378.1:0-12750 GCA_036390355.1 Acidobacteriaceae bacterium | reverse complement strand
CTGTCTTCCCTGTTCGGCGGAGAGACTCCGGGACTGAGCACCTCTGAGGGGCCGCAAGCAGCAGCGCACGCTGCGCCTCCAACGCAGGGAGCGGCGCAACCTGCGGTGGATGTGAACGCTCTGATCGCGGAGGCAGGCAAGGACTTTGCCGATTACCAGAGGCTTACGTCGGAGGGCAAGTTGGGCGAAGCTGGGCAGAAGCTCGATCAACTGAAACGGGTGCTCGACCAGCTAAACGCGCATCGCAAGTAGACTGCTTCGACACACGGATGAGGGCTTCATACGATGACGACCTCCGGAACAGGATCCGCCGAAGATGTGGCCGCGACGCTTGCCGCGATTCGCACGGAATCGGGTGCGAGCCTGCTGGACCTTGCGGAGGGATCGCCGGTTTTGCTGGTGTTCCTGCGGCACTTCGGCTGCTCGTTCTGCCGCAAGGCGATCAGCGATGTGGCGGAGCTTCGGGAGGAACTTGCCAGTCGCGGAGTTCGGCCAGTGTTTGTGCATCTCGGAACGGCGGAGATCGCCAAGGCGCACTTCGATTACTACGGGCTGAGCGATGTGGAGCGAGTCAACGATTCGGGCGCGACGATCTATCAACATCCGCTGTTTGCGTTGCGACGAGTGAATCCTTGGTGGCATTTAGTGAATCCCGCGGTTTGGGCAGGATGGCTGAAAGGAGCGATCTTCAAACACGGAATCGGGAAGATTGAAGGCGACGGACATCAGATGCCTGGAGTCTTTTTCCTGAAGGGCGCGAAAATCGTGCGGCGGTTTGTTTATCGAACAATTGCGGACGAGCCGGATTATCTGAAGCTGGTCACTTCAGCATTGAGACGATGCTGGCGGACATGAGGTTCGCCATGGTTCCAGCGAGCATGGCTCGGAAGCCGAGACGGGCGAGATCGTTGCGGCGGTTGGGGACGAGCGCTCCGATGCCGCCGATTTGCATGCCGATGGAGCCGAGGTTGGCGAATCCGCAGAGCGCGAAGGTTGCGATGGAGAAGGTGCGCGGAGTCAGCGTGCTCTTCCACAAGCCAAGCTGGGTGTAGGCGACGAATTCGTTCAACACCGCGCGGGTGCCGAGTAGATTGCCGATACGCGATGCCTCGTTCCAGGGAATGCCGATGAGCCACGCGACAGGCGAGGCCAGCGTGCCGAGCGCATTGCCGAGCGAGTGCGGGAACGGGACATGGCCGTGTGCCCAGAGTGCGTTCGAGATTCCGAGCATGCAGGCGTTCGTCAGGCCGACCAGTGCGAGGAAGCTGATCAGCATAATGGCGACGTTGAAGGCGAGCTGGCCTCCATCGATGGTGCCGCGCGCGATCGAGCCGATGAAGTTCTCGTTCGCGTGCTCTTCCGAAGGCGGCATGTGGACGGTGCCGGCTGTGGCGGGAACTTCGGTTTCAGGGACAAGCATTTTTGCGACCAGGATGGTGCCGGGCGCGGTCATGATGACGGCGGAGAGCAGGTCCTTCGCATTGATGCCAAACGAAATGTAGGCAGCCATAATTCCGCCGGAGACGTGCGCCATTCCTGAGGTCATGATAGTCATGAGTTCGGAGTTGGTCGCGCCGGCGAGGAACGGGCGAATAGTGAGCGGCGCTTCGGTCTGGCCCATAAAGATGCTGGCCGCGACGTTGGTGGATTCCGCGCCCGAGGTTCCCATGGTGCGCTGCATGAGCCAGGCAACGACGCGGATGATCTTCTGCATGAGTCCGATGTGGTAGAGCACGGCGAAGAACGCGGAGACAAAGATGATGGTGGGCAGGACGGAGAAGGCGAAGACGGCGACGGCGCTGTGCGGATCGCCCAGCGGGCCGAAGACGAGCGATGACCCATCGGCGGCGTGGCCGAGCATGGAGGTGACAGCGGTGCTGCCTGCCTGAAGGATTCGCTGGCCGTAGGTCCACTTGATGACGAGGAAGGCGAAGACGACTTGCAGGCCTAGACCCCAGAAGACGGTGCGCCATTTGATGGCGCGGCGGTTGGTGGAGAGAGCGTAGGCGACGCCGAGGAAGGTAATGAGACCGAGAAGTCCGGTAAATCGTGCCAAGTGTACGCTCCGAGCGGGCGAGGTTTTTGGATGTGAACCGAGTGTAACGGATGGAGACGCAGGGCGGCGGAGTTTGTTTGCTGCCTGCGTGCCAGATCTGTGCGGCAGCGGATATAATCTGGCTCACAAATTTCTATTTTGGAGAGAACCCAATGCGTCTTGCCCGTCGTTTGGCTTGTGTCGTGGTTATGAGTGGTTTGGTTGTAGGAGTTGGCCGGGCGCAAGCGCCCGCTGCAGCGTCCGACGATACAGGCCGGAGTATCGCCGGTGGCGGCATTACGGTCCCGGGCTGGGAGGGCAAGGTCGACAGCGGCGCGGCGAAGGCCGGACAGACGGTCAAGGATGCGAAGCTCGCTCCCGAGGGCAAAGGAATGCGCGTCACGACTGGGCCGGCGGTGACGTATTGGAGCCCGAAGAACGTGGCCAAGGGCGACTACACCGTGTCGGCGACGTTCTCCGAGCCGAAGTTCATGAACCTGAACGACCATCCTCATCCGTATGGGATTGTGATCGGCGGCAACGACCTGGGGACGGATCAGCAGAGCCTGTTGTACTGCGCTGCGTATGGAAGTGGGACGTTCATTGTGCGCGGTTTCGCGCCGGATGCGTTCCAGATGGGCGGAAGAAGGCCCGAGGCAAATCCGGCGGTGCATAAGGCTGCGGGTCCCGGTGAGCCGGTAACGCAGGACATCGCGATGTCGGTGAAGGGCGACAAGGTCACGTGCTCGATCAACGGAACGGTAGTGGCGACGTATGACAAGTCGGCTGTGGTGACGGCGGGAAAACTGAAGTCGACCGACGGGATGTATGGGATTCGGTTTGCGCATAATACCGACGCGGTGGTGACCGATTTCAAGATTACGAAGCCGTAGCGGACGAAAACAACTACTGAGATTCTGAGCTCCGCTCAGAATGACGAGCAATGGAGTGGATTGGCTCATCGATCTGCCTTGTCCGCGATGATTTCGCGGATGAGGGGGATGGGGGTGGGTGGGTGCGCGACGATTTGCAGGGTTTCGCGGAGCATCGATTCGGGTTCGTCGAGAAGCGCGGGGTCCTCGCTGAATAGGGTGAGGAGGGGCTGGCCGAGTTCGAGGCGGTCGCCTAGCTTGGCGTGCATCTCGATGCCGGCGTGGACGCTGACCGGGTCGCCGGGGCGGGTGCGGCCGGCGCCGAGGCGCTGGACGGCCCAGCCGATCTGGGTGCAGTTCATCTCGCTGAGGTAGCCGGAGCGGTCGGCGGTGAGCGTGCGGGTCGCGGTGGGCTTGTGGAAGGCGGCGGGGTTGGCAAATGCGGCTCTAGCAGCCGGGACGTCGTCCGATTGCAGATCGACCATCTGGAGGAAGTGTTTGTAGGCGGAGCCGTCGGCGAGATAGAGCGCGGAGAGGATGGCGCCCGCTTCGGGAGTTGCGGTCTTGCCGCCGAGGTGGAGCATGTGTCCGGTTAGGGCGTGCGTGAGCGCCAGGAGGTCCGTGCTGAGGCGAAGTTTTTCCGGGGGGAGCGTGAAGTCGCAGTCGGGCGAGAAGTGCTGGAAGAGTTCGAGGCATTCCTGGACCTCGACCCAGTTGCCGGAAAAGCGGCCGAGCGGCTGATCCATGGAGGTGAGCAGGGCGACGGTGCGCGTGCCTGCGAGTTCCCCGGTTTCGACCATGAGGCGGGCGAGAAGCTGGGCGTCGGCGTAGTTGGACATGAAGGCGCCCGAGCCGGTCTTGACGTCGAGGACCAGCCCGTTGAGACCGGCGGCGAGCTTCTTGCTCATGATGCTGGCGGTAATGAGATAGGGCGACTCGACGGTTCCGGTGTGGTCGCGGAGCGCGTAGAGGATGCGGTCGGCGGGGACCAGGGTGGGGGTCTGGCCGGCCATGGCGAAACCGCATTGCTGGACGATGGCGAGGAACTCGGGGAGTGGGAGCTGGGTGCGGAAGCCGGGGATGGTCTCGAGCTTGTCGAGCGTTCCTCCAGTGTGGCCGAGGCTGCGGCCGGAGATCATCGGGTCCTTCAGACCGGCGGCGGCAACGATCGGGGCGATGAGGAGGGATGTCTTGTCGCCGACGCCTCCGGTGGAGTGCTTGTCGACGGTGAAGGCATTGAGTGAGGTGGTGTCGAGGGTCTCGCCGGAGAAGCGCATGGCCTGGGTGAGGGCGGCGAGTTCGGCGGGCGAGAGGCCGCGGAGGAAGATGGCCATGAGGAGCGCGGCGGTCTGGGCGTCAGTCGGTGTCGGATTCTCCGGCGTGCGGTGGACGAGGGCTTGGATGAAGGCCTGGATCTCGGCGTCGGAGAGGACTAAGCCGTCGCGTTTGTGCTGGATAACGTCGATTAGGTGGATGGTCACTTTGACTCGATTCGTACGATCTGAACGGCAGGTTGCAGGCGCCCTGGGAGGGGTACCCCCCCCCGGGGGGGTGGTGGTCTTAAGTTGTTTGTTTGTAATGATATACGAAAATAGCTCCTCGTAAAAATTTGATTCTATTGTACTTACAGTCAAATATTTGATTCCATTGCACTTAGTTATTGCGGTTCAGAGTGGATCGTGTGCAATGGAGTCCGCGGAAATTGACCCCTATTTAAATTGTACGAGTTTGAAGGGGTGAATCGGCCAATTGTGGAAAACGCGAAATAGCCGCGTGGTTGCAGGCGATCTTTATTTTTCTCTAAGCGGAGAGGCTTGACATGCGATTTTGCTGAGGAAAGTCGCGAAAAATAGTTTGGGGATGGGCAAGAAAAACAGGCTACGACAAAAGCCAATGCGGGGACTCTTCCCCTGAGTTTCACTCAGGGTCAGAATGACAATCGTTTATTCCGGGGCGAGTTGGAAGGCTGCAGGGAGGAGATTGGCGAGGGTGGTGGCGACGGTTTCGCCGGTGGCGGAGGGGTAGAAGACGGGGGTGTCGGGGGAGGCGAACTCGAGGATGGTCTGGCGGCAGGCTCCGCAGGGCATGCAGTCCGCGGAGTTGAGGTTGGCGACGGCGACGGCGCTGATGCGGATGGCTGGCCCGTACAGGGTGACGGCGGCTGCGATGGCCGCCTGCTCGGCGCAGGAGGTGAGGCGGTAAGAGGCGTTTTCGACGTTGGTGCCGGCGACGATGGCTCCGGGCTGGCGATCGTCCGCGTGGAGGAGGATGGCGGCGCCGACGCGGAAGTGGCTGTAGGGGGAGTAGGAGTTGCGGGCGGCTTCGGTGGCGCGCTGGTGCAGGGTGGCGATCAGTTCGGGCGTGAGGTCGGAAGGCATAGGTGAATGAGGTTAATGCAAAATGGCGGGAATAGGAAATCGGGGCGGCGTTTACGTGTTCGTTGTTCGCGCACGATGGGCGATTTTGATGAGGCCAGGCTCACGTTGTCTTGCACTCGTCCGATAAGGGATAGGTGGATGAGCTGACGAAGGAGTTTATCGCGGAGAGCCAGGAAGGACTGGAGCGGATGGAGCTCTGCCTGACGGCGCTGGAGAAGCGTCCCGGCGACGGTGAGCTGGTCTCGGAAATCTTTCGCGCGGTCCACAATATTAAGGGGACAACGGGATTTCTGGGGTTCGGCCGCCTAGAGGCACTGGCACATACGGGCGAGAGCTTGCTGGGCGAGCTGCGCGAGGGAAAGATCGCGGTAACGCCGGAACTGGTTAGCGGACTGCTGGCGTTGCTGGATGGACTGCGGAAGATTTTGCAACTGATTGAGACGACCGGGACCGAGGGGCTGCGGTCGACGGATGACGACTGCGAGCTGATTGCGCTGTTGGCTGAATTGAAGCTGGGGCGTGCTGAGTTGCATACGGAACGGCAACCCACGTCTCAGGATCGAGAGGTGGTGCACACGGACTTAGTTTCCACTCCAGCGACAGCTTCGACCATGCAGGACAGGACATTGCGCATCGATGTCGAGGTGTTGAACCGCATGATGACCCTGGTGGGCGAGCTGGTATTGACGCGCAACCAGATTCTGCAAAGCTCGCCGGGCACGGAGAATTTTCCGGAGCTTGCGCGCCGGCTGAACAATGTGACGACCGAGCTTCGCGAATCGGTGATGCAGGCGCGGATGCAGCCGGTGGGGCATCTGTTCGGGAAATTTCCCAGGATGGTGCGGGATCTTGGCAGGACGTGCGGGCGTCAGGTCCGGATCGAGTTCGAAGGGCAGGAGACAGGGCTGGACAAGAGTTTGCTGGAGGCGATCCGCGATCCGCTGACCCATGCGGTGCGTAATTCGGTCGATCATGGGATTGAGCCGGCGGACGAGCGGGTGAAGGCGGGCAAGCCGGCTGAGGGCGTGGTGCGGTTGCGCGCGTTCCAGCAGAGCGGGTCGGTGGTGATCGAGGTGATCGACGACGGCGCCGGGATTTCGACGGAGCGCGTGATGGCGAAGGCGATTGAGCGCGGATTGTTGACGGCGGAGCAGGCGGCGTCGATGACAGAGCGCGAGGCGCTGCAGATGATCTTCGTGGCGGGATTCTCGACGGCACGCGAGGTGACGAGTGTCTCCGGACGCGGCGTGGGGATGGATGTAGTGCGCGCCAATGTGGAGCAGGTGGGCGGCAGCGTGGAGGTCGAGTCGCTGGTGGGATCGGGAACGACGGTGCGGCTGCGGGTTCCGTTGACGCTGGCGATTGTGCCGGCGCTGGTGGTGCGGAGCGGAGGGCAGAGCTTTGCGCTGCCGCAGAACTCGCTGGTCGAGCTGGTGTACGTGCCGCGGCGCGACGCAGCGACCGCGGTGGAGCGAATTGGCTCGGCGGAACTCTACCGGATGCGCGAAGGCTTGCTGCCGCTGGTGTGGCTGGATCGCCTGCTCGGTCTGGAGACGGGCGCGAGTGCAGAGCCGCGGACCTTCTACATTGCGGTGCTGGAGTCGGAGGGATATAGGTTCGGGCTGGTCGTCGACGACCTGAAGGCGCCGGAGGAGATCGTGGTGAAGCGGCTTTCGGCGGTGCTTCGCGAGATTGGCGTCTTCTCGGGCGCGACCATGCTGGGCAATGGGATGCTGGCGATGATTCTGGATGTGGCGGAGTTGGGAGCACGGGCGGGAGTGCGGCCGGTGTCGGAGGCGGCGAAGCGGGCGGTCGACGACATGGAACTGACGCGGGGAGAAGATGCCGGCAAAGCGCGCATCGAGATGGAGAGCTCGATGGTGATCTACGAGAAATGGAAGGGCGGATTGGGGCAGCACGGCGGCCACGAGCGAGTGGCTCTGCCGCTGAGCGCTGTGGAGAGGATTGCGCGCGTTCCGGCCGGCCAGATTGAGTATGCGGGCGGGAGAGCAGTGCTGCAATATGGCGGAGAGCTGATCCCACTGGAGGATGGGGACGGCGTGTTGCCAGAGTTGAGAGCGAGCGCTCGATCGGCAGGCGATGAGAATGCGGGCGCGATGGCGACGGTGCTGATCTGCCTGCGTCCTGGGGTACCCGCGGCGAGACGTGTGGGCATGGTGGTGCGGCGCGTGCTGGATGTATCGGGCGGCACTCTGCTGGCGGCGGATGAGGGGCTATGCGAGGGACAGTTGGCGATGGTGAAGAACCGCGTGACTATGGTGCATCGTGACTTGACTGAGCAAGCCACGATGGTCATGCAGGAGGTCGCATGAGAGGCGTAGAGGAGACGGATGTTGCAGCGGGCGACATGGTGTCGATGTGCTCGTTTCGCGCTGGGGAGGGATTGTTCGGGATCGACACCGGCCAGATCCGCGAGGTGCTCGGAAGGATTACGCCGCAACATGTGCCGCTTGCCGTCAACTACATTGCCGGAGTGGTGCCGTACCGGGGAGATGTGCTGACGACGGTGAGCTTTCGCGTGCTGCTTGGGTTGGAGAGAGGCAGTGGAGCGGGATGCGTTCTGGTACTCGACGACGATGAAGGCGACCTGCGGTTCGGATTGCTGGTCGATGAAATTGGAGGAGTCCTGACGATGTCTCGCGACGAACTGCAGCCGAACCCGAGCGCACTGGATGCGCGCAGCATGGCGCTGTTCTGCGGGGCGTACAGGATGCAGACGGGATTGATGGTGCGGCTGAACTCGCAAAGTCTGCGGCCATCGCAGCTGGCGGAGTGCGGACTGTTTGATAGTGCGAAACATGAGAGAGCAGGAATTCAGAAATGAAGGCTCTGATCGTAGACGATTCACGATTCATTCGTCAGCACCTGCGCCAGTTGCTGGAGCGCATCGGCATGAGTTGCGAAGAGGCCGCGAATGGACGCGAGGCGCTCAAGGTGCTGCACAGCCCGGCCGCATTCGACTTCATGCTGGTGGATGTAAACATGCCGGAGATGAGTGGGCTGGAGTGCGTGAAGGCGCTGCGGGATGCGGGGCTGCAAGCCCGGATGAAGGTGATGATGGTGACGACCGAGGCAGACAGTTCGTTCATCCGCCGCGCGCTGGAGTATGGGGCGGACGAGTTTCTGATGAAGCCGTTCACACCGGAGAGCCTGCGCGAGAAGCTCGCAATGATGGGGCTGGCGGCTTGATGAGCGAATCATCTCTGCGCCTAAAGGCGACTGCGCGAAGTGAATTTTGGGGAGAGGCGACGCATGGCTTGCTCTGATTCCGATTACGATTTTCTGCGTCAACTGGTCTTCTCGCGATCGGCGAACCTGGTTGATCCTTCTCGCAATGCATCCTTCGAAACAAAGCTGAAGCCGGTCGCACAGCTTGCCGGCGCGGCGAATCTGGAAGACTTCGTCAGCATTCTGCGGGTCGACCGCGCGCCCCACTTGCGCAGCGCGGTCGCCGAGGCGATGACGATTACCGAGACGAGTTTTTTTCGCGATCGCACGATGTTCAACGTGCTGCGGGAGACGATTCTGCCGCGCTTGATTGAGGCAAATTCAGCCGGCCGAAGACTGCGAATCTGGAGTGCCGGCTGCTCAACAGGGCAGGAGGCGTACAGCATTGCAATGCTGATCTGCGAGCACTTCCCGGACCTGGCGGAATGGGATGTACAGATTCGCGGAACGGACATCTCCCGCGAGGTCGTCGAGTATGCCAGGCGCGGCCGGTACCGGCGGATGGAGGTGAACCGGGGACTTCCGGCGCGGAAGCTGGTGAAGTATCTGGAGCGCGACGGCGAGGAGTGGAAGGTTACGCCGAAGCTGAAGTCGATGTGCGAATTTCGGTGCGCCAACCTTTGCGATGCGCCGCCGAGGGTACCTGTATTCGACCTGGTGATGCTGCGCAATGTGCTGTTGTATTTTCCGCAGGCGGACAGGAGCGGCGTGTTCGACAGAGTGTATGGGCAGATGGCGCCCGGAGGGTATCTGGTACTGGGAGCGGCGGAGCAGGCTGAGGACTCGACGGCGCTGTTTGAAACCGAGTTTTCCAGGGAGTGTTACTTCTACAGGCCGGCTCCGCGGGCGTAACCTATCGCCGTCGAAGGACAATGGAGTGCATCCAAACGAGTGTCGCGGCAGTATGCTGCTGTGATAGCGATTGAGCGATGCCGCCGACCTTATCCAAACCGAAGAGAGCGAAAAGCGTGCGCGTGCGCGAGATGGCTGCGCCGGCGGACACGATTGATCCGGAGGCCGCCGAAGCTGCGCTGGCATTGTTCCATCCCATTACCGCGGCGTGGTTTCGCGCGGTGTTCGAGGGGCCAACGGCTCCGCAGCGCGAGGGCTGGCCTGCGATTGCGCGCGGCGAGTCGACGCTGATCCTGGCGCCAACGGGCACGGGCAAGACGCTGGCTGCATTTCTCTGGTGCCTGGACAGGCTGATGCTGGGGGACAGCGCAGGCGATCGCGAACGCGGATGCCGTGTAGTTTATATTTCGCCGCTGAAAGCTTTGGCTGCCGACGTGGAGAAAAATCTGCGCTCGCCGCTGGCAGGGATCGCGAATATGGCGCAGAAGGCTGGCGTTGCGGTTCGGATTCCGGAGATCAGCATGCGGACGGGGGATACGCCGGCGAAGGAGCGGGCGCGGTTCCGGCGGCATCCTGGGAACATTCTGATTACGACGCCGGAGTCTCTGTACCTGATGCTGACTTCGGGGGCAGACGAAGGGCTGCGCACCGTCGAGACGGTAATCGTCGACGAAATTCATGCGATGGTTCCGACCAAACGCGGTGCGCATCTGGCGCTGTCGCTGGAGCGGCTGGAGGCGCTGACACGTTCGGGCGGCGGGCGGGGTATGCAGCGGATTGGACTGTCGGCGACGCAGCGGCCGCTTGAGGAAGTGGCGCGGTTTCTTGGCGGAGCGGAGGAGCAGCTGTCAGTTGTCAGTTGTCAGTTGTCAGGGAAAAGCCAGAGCGGCGCCGGAGCGGTGAAAGATGTCTTGCCGGAGCTGAATGCCGACGAGAATGCTGCAGATGTGATGGTGCAGGCGCAGCGCGAGGAGGATGCGACGGGCGATGGAGTTGGCGCCGATGCTGTGCGATACCGGCCCGTAACGATTGTGAATGCCGGTACGAGGAAGGCGCTGGAGTTGAAGGTCGAAGTTCCGGTCGAGGATATGGCGCGGCCTGGCGAGATTGAGGAGCCGTTGAATGGACCGGCTTCGCAGGGGCCGAAACGTACTTCGATATGGCAGAGCATTCATCCGCGGTTGCTGGAGATTATTCGCGGGCGGACGTCGACGTTGATCTTCGTGAATGCGCGGCGAGTGGCGGAGCGGCTGGCTGGCGCGCTGAACGATCTTGCGGGCGAGCCGATTGCGCGGGCGCATCATGGATCGCTTGCTGCGCCGCAGCGCGTGGAGATCGAGGAACTGCTGAAGGCGGGTAGGATCAAGGCGCTGGTGGCGACCAGTTCGCTGGAACTGGGAATCGATATGGGCGCGATTGATCTGGTGATTCAGATTGAGGCGCCTCCGAGCGTTGCCAGCGGCATGCAGCGGATTGGCCGCGCGGGACACCAGGTGGGCGCGCCTTCGCACGGAATTATTTTCCCGAAGTATCGCGCGGACCTGGTGGCCTGTGCAGCGGTGACGCGTGCGATGCATGAGGGGCATGTGGAGTCGACGCGGTTCCTGCGCAATCCGCTGGACGTGCTGGCGCAGCAGATTGTGGCAGTGATTGCGCATCCACCGTTGAACGTTGTGGAGGCGGAGAGGCGGTCGCGGGCGAAGGTGGAGGAAGACTCCAGTCCGGGCATCAGTTATGCGGCGCTGTTTGCGTTGGTGCGCGGAGCCGCTCCGTTTGCGGGATTGAGCAGGGCTCTGTTTGATGGCGTACTGGACATGTTGGCGGGACGTTATCCGTCGGATGAGTTTGCCGAGTTGCGGCCGCGCGTGACGTGGGACAGAACGCGCGACTGGCTGACGCCGAGGCAAGGCGTTAAGCGGATTGCGATTTTGAATGGCGGGACGATTCCCGATCGCGGGTTGTATGGCGTGTTTCTGGCGGGGACGGATGCGGGCAAGCCTGTACGCGTTGGCGAGTTGGATGAGGAGATGGTCTTCGAGAGCAAGCCGGGCGAGACTTTCATCCTGGGAGCTTCGACGTGGCGGATTGAGGAGATTACGCACGACCGTGTGCTGGTGGCGCCTGCGCCGGGCGATCCGGGGAAGATGCCGTTCTGGCATGGCGACCGCGCGGGAAGGCCGATCGAGTTTGGCCGGCGGATTGGCGCGCTGGTGCGGGAGTTGCGCGAGATGCCGCGCGCTGTAGCGGTGGCGCAACTGGTCAGCGAGCATGATCTGGAGGCTGGTGCGGCGGAGAATTTGATGCGCTATCTGGCGGACCAGGAACTTGTAACCACAATTGTTCCGGATGACCACAACGTCGTGATCGAGCGCGTTCGGGACGAGTTGGGGAATTGGCGGATTTGCGTGCTGACGCCGTTTGGCAGCAGGATTCATGCTCCGTGGGCGATGGCGGCGACGGCGAAGATTCGCGCGAGTGGCGGTCCGGAGGTGGAGTCGATGTGGACCGAGGATGGATTTGTGCTGCGGTTTCCGGACGACGATGCGCCGCCGAATGTGGAGGCGCTGCTGATGGAGCCGGCGGAGGCAGCGGATCTGGTGATGCGGCAATTGGGGTCGACCGCGCTGTTTGCGGCGAAGTTTCGCGAGGGCGCGTCGCGGGCGCTGCTGCTGCCTCGGAGAAGAGCAGATGGCAGAACTCCGCTATGGCAACAGAGGAAGCGCGCGTATGACCTGCTGACCGTGGCGAGCCGGTACGCGAGCTTTCCGATTCTGCTGGAGGCATACCGCGAATGCCTGCGCGACGTGTTCGATATGCCTGCGCTGATGGAAGTGCTGCGCGGGATTGGAAACAGGTCGCTGCGCGTGCATACGGTGAACACGGAGAAGTCTTCTCCGTTCGCTGCCGCGCTGCTGTTCGGCTATGTGGCGAATTACATATACGACGGCGATGCTCCACTGGCGGAGCGGCGGGCGCAGGCACTCTCGATCGACCAGGATCAACTAAGGGAGTTGATGGGCGATGCGGATCTACGCGAGTTGCTCGACCTGCGTGCGATCGAGGAGACGGAAGAACAACTGCAGTGCCTGGTCGAGGGATATAAGGCGCGGAATGTGGATGGCGTGCATGATCTTCTGCTGCGGCTTGGAGATTTGTCACGGGAGGAGTTACAGAAGCGGGCTGCGGTGGAGGATATCGTCGAATTTGTAACCAAATTAGTGCGGGCGCGACGTGTGATAGAGGTTTCGATCGCGGGCGAGCGACGGCTGATCGCCGTGGAGGATGCGGGCCGGTATCGCGATGCGGTTGGAGTGCCGCTGCCACCGGAATTGCCTGCGGCATTTCTAGAGGCTGTTCCGGACGC
>DASWCA010000377.1:0-14539 GCA_036390355.1 Acidobacteriaceae bacterium | reverse complement strand
GCGGCTTCGATGTCGTGAACCATCTGGAGCATCTGGGCCTTGCTGTCGCCGGCGAAGTACTGGCTGACATAGACTTTGCCGAGCGCTTCGCCGAGCGCCCCGTTGACTGCGTTCGAGCAGCGCTTCCAGCGGGCTTGTTGCTCAGGCTGGCCGCTGAGGGTGCGTCCGTAGAAGGCGAAGTTTTCTGCGTCGAAGTCGTGGGGCAGATTGCGGGCAACGGTGGTGAGGAGGTGGTAGCGCAGGTAGGCCTTGATGGTGGCGATGTCGGTGGTCTGCATCTGCTTGATCATCTCGGGCCAGAACTGCGGGGTGGAGTTGTTGATCTCGGTGACGCGCGGGGAGTGAATGGCGTCTTCGTAGGCGGTGAGGTTGAAGTTGGGAAGGCTGGCTTCGAGGGTGGCGATGGGCTGGAGGTGATAGGTCTTTTCGGGCTCGCGCATGTCGACGACACCAAGGGAGGCTTTGGCGAGCGCGGTCTCCATCGTCATAATGTTCTGTGCGTCTTTTTTGGCCTGGTCGGGGGTAGAGCCCGCGAGGACAAGCATTTTCGCGACGTGGTCGACGTAGTCGGCGCGGAGTTTGACGTCCTTATCTCCGGTGCGGAGGTAGTAATCCTTCTCGGGCATTCCGAGGCCACCCTGGCCGATCTCGGCGATCTGCTTGGTGGCGTCCTTGAAGTCCTGCTGCTCGCCGTATCCGAAGAAGACGTCAACGCCGGTGCGATGCAGCTTTCCGAGCAGGGCGGCGAGTTGAGCTCTGCCGGCAGGGCTGTCGCCGAGGGCATCGATCTCGCTGAGCAGGGGCTGGAGAGGCTTGAGGCCTTTGGCGTTGATGGCGGAGGTATCCATGCAGCCCTTGAAGTAGTCGCCGATCTTCTGCTCGTCGGGAGAGCGGGTAGCTCCGCCGGCCTGCGTCTTCTGCAGAATGTCGTTCAGCTCCTGGGTGTCGACGTTATAGAGGACGTAGAAGGGATCGACGCCGGGCTGGTCGCCGGGGATGGGATGGTTGGCGGCGAACTTGCCGCAGGAGAACTTGTACATGTCGGTGCAGGGGTCGGCCGCGAGGTCGATGGAGGAGAGGTCCAAGCCGGGCAGGGGTTTCTCCATAGCGGGCACCGTTGGGGCCGGCGCAGGAGCTGTCATCGCCTGCTGAGCGAGGCAGGTGGAGGACACGAGCGCGAGGACGGCAATGAGGGCGAGCGAGCGTGCTGGCGCCAGGCGCTTCGGCGAGACGCTTGCGAGTGCTTCGTTCATGGGAGTAACTCCTGCGGGTGCAATGGGTGCAATGATCGGTGCGGGGAATCCGGAATCAGATTTCCCTGGGACGCTTACAAATCTCCTGGCGACACAGTCTCTTGTATCACTCCCGGAGGCTCGATGCCGAACTCCGGCAGCGCTGCGGGAACGCGGCGGGGCTGGAATTGGCGATGCTCCCGGGTCTGTGAAAGAGTAGGTTCACGGCACGGATTCGAGAGAATGCTTTGACCATGATGGTACTCCGCACAGTTCGAGAGTTCGACGACGCTGGTCACATTCGCGTCAGTTTTGGACGCGCGAGGCGTGGTTTCGGGAACTGGTGGCGGGTTTTGGGTCCGCTGGCGCTGATGGCGGCATGGGCCGCGCTGTCCGTAGGTGTGGCGATGGCGCGCGATCCCGAAGGTCCCCTGCGCATTCCGCTTGAGCCGATGGGATATCAGAGCATTTTGCCGGACTTCCTGCTTTCCGGAAGCTCGATGTTAACGGTCCACTTCGTCGATAAGGACCACCTGCTGATCACGTTCGGCGTGCGCCGGTTGATGAAGCGCGAGGTCGATCCGCCGCCCGGGGACGACGACCGGACCATTGGCGCATTTCTGGTGGAGCTTCCGTCGGGGAAGGTGCTGGCGCGGACGGAATGGCGTCTGCATGACCGCTTGCAATATCTGTGGAGCCTGGGACATGGACGCTTTCTGTTGCGGGTGCGCGACCGCCTGTCTGTGATTGCGCCGATGAGGGCCGGCAACGCCGCCGAAGCCTTCAGCGAGCAGCCGCTCCCGGTTGGCGACCGGCATGTTGTGGCGATCCTGGTTTCGAGCAACGATGATCTTTTGACGGTCGAGACTACGAAGCATCCGGTTGCGCCGGGTGCGTCCGCGGAGGATTTGACGAATAAGGATTCTGCGCCGGTGCAGGTCAATTTCTACCGGCTGATCAGTGGCGGCGGGGACGAATTCACGGTGATACCTGCGGGTGCGGTTCGCGCGCGGTCGACGGTTGCGATCCCGATGACCACTGGGGGTTTTCTTGAAGTGCTGGAGGGGGGCAAATCTACCTGGTTGTTCAACTTTGACGAGCACACGGGGAAGGTGAGGGAGTTGGCCGGGTTCGATACGACTTGCTTTCCGCGTGCGACCTTTGTCAGTCACGGCGAGTTTGTCGCGTTCGGATGCCGAGGCAGCGCGGACAGAATCGATATTGCAGGGTTCAACCTGAAGGGCGAGGAGATGTGGCAGCAGAACTTCTTCGACACGCACGTGTCTCCGACATTCGCATTTGCGCCCGCGGCTGGACGGTTTGCACTGGGTCGGACAATTGTCAGCGGGATTCTCGATCTTGAGTCGCCACTGCTGTCGAGCGCGGTGACTTCGCAGGAAGTTCGCGTGTATCAGAGCTACAACGGCAAGCAACTGTTTCGGATTGAATGCTCTCCGGTGGAGCGTGCAGGACAGAATTTTGCGCTCTCGCCCGATGGAATGCGGATTGCAGCAGTACGCCAGACGGTGGTGCAACACCCGGCCACGAAGGACTTCGAGGCATATACAACGCAGACGGCTGCAGTGGAGGTGTATGCGCTTCCTCCGCTTTCGGACAAGGACCGCGCGGAGGTGAAGCAGGAGGAGGCACTCGCTCCGGCGGACACCGGCGCGAAGGTCGATGCAGCACTGCAGCGTGTTTCGTCGCATGCGAAGCCCGACACCGCAGTTGCAGGAAACGATACGCAAGCTCCGAATCCTGCGGTCAGTTCCGGGGTAAGTTCTCCGGCGGCTGCAGATCCAGTGCCATCCCAACAAGCACAGCAGCCAGCGGCGGCGACGGCTGCAGCGAGTGAGACCGAAGGGGCGCCGGGTGCCGGGACAACGCCAGCGGGTGAGGGCGATCCGGAGCCCGCGGGTCCGCGCAAGCCGCCGACCCTGTATGGGCCGGACGAAAAGCCGCAGCAGAAACCGAAGTAGCGCAAAAAGGCCAGCCCGGTTTCATCTCTCGACGGAAGGGCTGGCTGTGTTGCTGCTGGAGGCTTCTTAGGCGGCCTTGGTGGCGGTGACGAGAGCCTTGACGCGGGCGTTCAGGCGCGCTTTGTAGCGGCTGGCGGTGTTCTTGTGCAGAACACCCTTCTGGACGCTCTTGTCGAGGACGGAGACGGTCTCGCTGTAGGTGGCTGCGATGGTCTTCTTGTCGCCGGTGACGATGGCCTCGCGCAGGATGCGCAGGCTGCCGCGGAGCTTACTCTTGTTGGAGCGGTTGGCGGCGGTCTTGGTTTCGGTCTGACGTGCGCGCTTCAGCGAGGAGACATGATTTGCCATAGAATCTGAACTCTTTTCTGGACCCGGCTCTACCAGAGAGGCGAGGCGGGGAAATGGGATGCAGGTGGAGGCAGACACACCGCATCCCTGCAACTCCTAAGTTTACGGATTTATGCGCTCAGGGTCAATCAGAATGCGCGTATGTCCGCGAAATTCCGGTATTTTTTGGCAATCTTCCCAGTGGGAGGAAACAGAAGCCCGATCCATCGCAACGGTCCCTATGGCATCTAAACAACAGAGAAGAAGTGGAGGATGCTATGACAATTTCTCGGAACATATCTCGCGTCGCAACGATGCTCACGTTGAGCTCTGTTCTCGCAATTCCGTTTTCAGTGAGCGCACAAGAGACCGCTGCTGAGCGGCGCCATCGGAGGGCGGTTGAGGCGCAGAAGGAAAGCGACCATCGGCACCACACCGGGGCAAAGATCGTCGGTGGCTCGGCGGTCGGCGGAGCAGTGGTCGGCGGCCTCGCGGGAGGCGGCAAGGGAGCGCTGATTGGAGGCGCGGTCGGTGCGGGCGGAGGCGCGATCGCCAACAAGGCTCGCGAGCATCACGACGTAAAGAAGCGGGAGCAGCGCGAGAAGAATTATCCCCGGTAGAGCGGGCGAGGTCTAGTTGTCGGTCGGCTTCTCTTCAATGTGGTCGATGACAAGGACGGGTGAGGGCCGCCGCTGCTTTTCGAGCTTTACGCCCATCTGCTTGCTCATTGCGTCGAGCAGCGAGACGCCGCCGTTCGGGTCCGACGACGTCGCTGTGTTCCCGGTCGATGTCGTTGTCGATGTCGAAGAAGACGGTGGTGGCGGTGGCGCGCTGTGGAGTTGCCCCGCCGTGCTGAAGCTCAGCGTGAAGTCGTAGGCGTCGGTAAGGCCCGTCGTATCGAGAACCGGGGTGAAGATGTACCCGCCGGCGAGGGATGGAAGCTGTTCGGCGAACTGCGCCATGGTCATGTTCTGACAGCTCAGCAGTCTTCCGAGGATTGGATTGGCGATCCTCGGATCTTTGCCGTCGGCACCAGGACCTTCCTTGCATCCGGTCCGGTTCATCGGGTCAGCCTTCTTCATCTTTGGATTTGCCGCGACCAGGTTGAACGCTTCGATGGTCCGGTCTTCCAGGTGGCTTTGCAGCTTGAACCGGTCCGCAAGGAGCGTCTGAATCATGTGTGGAAGCAGGTCGAAATCGACCTGCGGCTTCCCGTCCGGGCCGGTCCCCTGCGCATCCGGAGGAGCTTTGGCGAGGATATCCCAGCGGTCCTGATCCAGCCACTTCGGCGCCCCTGCGATCAGCTCGTTATCGTTGGAGTTGAGCTGCCAGGCAAACGCGATAAGGAACCTCAGCGTCATACCCGTGGCGTTGACCTGGTTGCCGGCAAGCCGGCCTTGCAACTGCGCGTCGGGCTTGCTCGGCTTGATTACAGCGACTTCGAACTCAGGGATTGGGGGAGGCGGGAGTGTCTTGTCCAATCCGGGAGCGTTGGGCGTCGGCTTCTCGTTCACGCTGTCGACGACCACGACCGGCGTCGGATACTTCTCGAGCGCCAGCTTCAAGCCGAGTTGCTTGTCGACTGCGTCGAAGATGGTGAGGCCGTCGGGGCGGGGCTGCCAGGTCCAATGCAGGTCGAAATCATAGCCGCCTTTGAGGCCGGTTGCGTCGACGACCGGCTTCGGGAGGTATTGCGAGGCGAAGTCCTGCAGGATCCGCCGGAGATTCGCCATCGTCTGGTTGTGGCAGGTGACCGAGTAGTAGGCGGGGACACCGGGAGGGCTGTCGGTTGGGGTGTGATGCTCCTCGAGGTTGGGGGTCTCTCCGTCGTCGGCCTGCTTGAGCTTGAGGCCGCCCTTGCTGACTCGCAGAACGTAAGAGGGCAGAGGATGCGTGTCGTTGTGGACGACGAGGTGGAACCGGTCGGCGAGCAGGGCCTGGAGCATCAGCTTGACGTCGTCGGGCGAGGTGGTGCGGGGCGCGCGGGCGGCCACATCGTAATGGTTGAGATCGAGCCACGCGGGTCCGCTGAGTACGTTGTCGTTGCTGATGCCGTAGGCGAGCGAGATCATCTGCGTCATAGTGGCGTTGTGCAGCAGATAACGGTCGCCGCGGAGCATGCCTCCGGTGAGGAACGGAGTGTTGCTGTGGGGGCTGACATGGACATCCGCGAGTTCAAATGCGAGCGCGGGAGAGGGCGTGGCGCTGCCGGACGAGGAAGGTGCGGGCTCACTATTAAGGGACTGGGCGAGTGTGGGGGATGAGAGCAGGGCGAAGAAGGCAGCGCCTGCAAAGGCTCGCTTGAACTGGATGATCATTCGAACCCCCTTTGAAGCGCGGGATGGAAATTCGGGTGCGGGGCCGGGGAATGCTTAGTTGGATTAACGAATGTTTGGACGGATGGGTTCCATAAATGTTCCCGCTAATTTTCAGTTGGCTTTCTCGTTCGATGCGAGTGCGATCGCCTCATACCCTATGTAGCAAACTACTCCAATCCCTGTCAAGCCGAGGAGGCGCGTTTCGCCACTCACGATATGGATGCCTGCTCAAAAGACAACGACAGAGATTCTGCACGTCGTGCAGAATGATGGCCTGGGAGGCCTTCGTCGACGAAATGTTACAGGAGTAACATCGCGCTGGTGATCAAGGTGGTATGCACCTCGCCGAATGTATACCACATCTAATAATTGACTTGACTGTGCGCGGACATCGTTCTAGTCTGTGCGCAACTTCGGCAAATTATTGGCAACCCACGCCAATCCGGTAGCAGGCCCACAGACGATACCCGGTGCTGTGCGGACTATGAGTTACAGGCCGAAGCTCTCCAATATCCCCCGTATTTCCTATTTGGTGCATCCAACCCCTGCATGTCCTGACGGAGGTCAGAAAACCGCTTGGTAAAAAAATCCCTCGAGATCACGCCTGGTATTGAGCCCCTGTACGGGACCCGCGACGAGAACCTTCGCCTGATGGAAGATGGGCTTCAGGTCATGATCGACCTTCGATCAGACGCGATCCACATTACCGGCACGCCTGAGGGTGTCGAGCGTGTAGAGCGCATCTTTGCGGATTACGAGAGCCTGCGCAAGTCGGGTGTGACGCTGCAGAATGGCGAGTTAAAGGGAATGCTGAAGCTCGTCATTGCGGATCCGGCGGTGACGCTGAAGTCGCTGGTGGATTCGGGCAAGCAGCGCTCGGCGGGAATAAAGCGGATGGTGCAGCCGCGCTCGCCGAATCAACGCAAGTATGTCGAAGCGATTGAGCAGTGCGACATGACGTTCGGGCTGGGACCGGCGGGCACGGGCAAGACGTACCTGGCGGTTGCGATGGCGGTGTCGGCGCTGATGGCGAAGAAGGTGAGCCGAATCATTCTGGTGCGGCCGGCGGTGGAGGCGGGCGAGCGGCTTGGGTTCCTGCCCGGTTCGCTGCAAGAGAAGGTCGACCCGTACCTGCGGCCGCTGTATGACGCGCTCTACGACCTGCTCGACCAGGAGAAGGTCGACAAGTTGCTGGAGCGCAACGTGATCGAGGTTGCGCCGCTGGCGTTCATGCGCGGGCGCACGCTGAACGATGCGTTCATCATTATGGACGAGGCGCAGAATACGACGAACGAACAGATGAAGATGTTCGTGACGCGCATGGGCAATGGCTCGAAGGCGGTGATTACGGGCGACATGACGCAGATCGATCTGCCGAATCCGAAGCGGTCGGGGCTGTTTGAGGCGCTGCAGGTGCTGGACGGCGTGGAAGGCATTCGCTTCTGCCACTTTGAGGATGTGGATGTCGTGCGGCATCACCTGGTGCAGCGGATCGTGCGGGCGTACGACAGCTATGGACGGGCGCAGCAGATACCGCTGGAACTGGGCGATGCGGGAATCGCGGCTTCCGGAATGGGGAGCTCGGAGGTTGCGGAGCCGGCGCTCAAGCCGGTATCGAAGCCGCAGTAAACGCGAATGTATGCGGTACCATCGTCAATAGAGGGCATTGCGCCCTCTATTGACGTTTAGCGGCATGAATTGCCATTCATGATTACGATCGAACTTCCTCGAACAATGGACGCTCTACCGGATGCCGGGCTGTCGAAGGCGGGACTTACGCGCTTTCTCAAGCGGGCGCGATCGGCGGTGGGGTTGGACGGTGAGGTCCATGTGCTGCTGTCGGACGATGCGACCCTGAAGCGGTTGAACCGGACGTTTCGCGGCAAGAACACGGCGACAGATGTCCTGTCGTTTCCGGCGGGTGCGTCGACGGTCTTCTTTGGCGATCCGGACGCCCCGGAACTTGCTGGCGACCTGGCGATATCGCTGGAGACGGCGGCGAGGCAGGCAGCACGGTATGGACACTCGCTACAGGATGAGGTGCGGGTGTTGCTGCTGCATGGGACGCTGCATCTTGCGGGCTTCGACCATGAGGTTGATTCAGGCGAGATGGCGGCGCGGGAGGCGGAACTACGGCAGCAGTTGGGTTTGCCGACCAGCTTGATTGCGCGGGTGGCAAGTCCGGCCCGCGGGCGGGTGCGGAGATGAGTGCAGCCTATACCCTGACGCTTGGCGCGTTGCTGGTGGTGCTGGCGCTGGCTGCGTACGTGGACCGCGTGTACAACGAGATGGGCAAGTTCCTGGCGCGCGAGTACCAGGACAACATCGATGCCTGGACACGCGCGGTCGAGCCCAAGCTGCATCTCGGGCGGGAGTCGATCGCGCTGTCGGCGTCCGTGCTGCGGCAACTGACGCTGGCGGCGATTGCGCTGATCGCGGGACTGCGGTTGTACGTGCATGTGAAGGCGACGCCGATCCTGGCGCGGGTGCCGAGTCTTGAGGAGATTGCGGTCACTGGATTTTTTCTGGTGCTTCTGATCCTCTTGTTCGACCGGCTGATTCCGCAGTTGTTGTTCACGCGGACGCGCGGACTGTGGATTGCGCATATACGGCTCTTGCTGGTTGCGCTGTTCTATTTGATTCTTCCGGTGACGCTGACGCTTGGGCTTCTGCTGTCGATTATGGCGCTGGCCGAGCCGCAGGACGAGGAAGAGGAGGAGCATCCGTCGGAGGCGATGGACGCGCTGCTGGAGGCGGGCGAAGAGGAGGGCATCCTTGAAGAGAGCGACCGCGAGCTCGTCCGGTCGGCCGTAGAGTTTGGCGATAAGGTGGTGCGCGAAGTGATGACGCCGCGGCCGGAGATCTTCGCCGTGCCGGAGACACTAAGTCTCAAGGACTTCCTGGAGCAGTTGAAGGAGAACGCTTTTTCGCGCGTGCCGGTGTTCGCGGGATCGCTCGACCATGTGACCGGGATTGTGTTCGCGCGCGACCTGTTGCAGGTTCTGGATTCAGATGCAGTGAACAAGACGGTGGCTGAGTTGCAGCGGCCCACGGCGTTCGTGCCGGAGACGAAAAATGTTGCGGAGCTGCTGCGCGAGATGCAGCACGAGAAGCAGCACATGCGGATCGTGATCGACGAGTACGGCGGCGTGGCTGGGCTGGTGACGATCGAGGACCTGCTGGAGGCGATCGTAGGCAGCATCGCGGATGAACACGACGTGGCGGAGGAGGTCGACGAGCCGGTGCGCGAGCCGGATGGAACCTTCGTTGTGCCGGGGAGCTTCGAAGTGTCGCGGCTGCGCGAACTGTTCGCGGACCAGTTGGAGGCCGGGCAGAGGGTTGCGGAGGACGGCGAATCTTCGCAGGATGACGACTCGGGCGAAGCCGACGGAAGGAATGGAGCCGGTTCGCTGCAACGGACGCTCTATCTGCCGCAGCACTATGAGGCCACAACGCTGGGCGGACTGGTGTCGGAGATGGCTGGTCACATTCCGATGCCGGGCGAGGTGGTCGAGGGCAAGTTGTTGCGTTTGCAGGTTGTGGCTTCGACGGACCGCAAGGTTGAGCGGGTGCGGGTCGGGCTTATGGAGCCGTCGGCGTAGTGGGCCTAACTACATTTGCCCTGACATTTGATGGCGTAGGTTTTGAGGTCGATTGACTGGTTCAGGCGAATGTTCGAGTAGATCGCAGAGTTTGTATCTCCCGAAACATCGAAGAACACCTGCTTAAGCGAAACATCACGCACCGGGTCGACCCAGATGGTGATGTGGGTGTAGTTGTTGCGCACGCTCGCCTCTTTCGAAACGAGATCGAGCTTTTCCACGGAAACGGGCTTGCCGCTGTCGGTGATTTGTTCGGTTCCCTGATCGGTGATGGTCCAGGCCTTCGCCAGATCGCTTCCGCTTCCGCCGAAGCCGAGCGAGAGAAATGCCTCGTAGCGCGATTGGTTTGCCGCGCCGGCAGAGTACTGGTCGATGTGGTTTGTGCCGGGCGTGAACAGGCGGAGAAGTCCGTTCTTGTACTCAAACGTTCGCGCGTCCGGAGGGTTGAGCTTTGCGCCGCTCTGGGTCGTACTCCCGGTTCGGAGAAAGTAGATCTTACCCGTCTCTGTGGTGGTGTCGTTCACGATTTTTGTGAATTGCTCCTTTTTGACATCCGCCTCGGCCGAGCGAAATTTTGCGCTCGCGGCATCCATCTGGCTGAGCACTGTCTGCAGCCGATCCGGCTTGGACTGGGCCTTGACGACGCGATCGAAGCCGCAGCCAGAAATGGCGATTCCGATGCTCAGGATTGCTGTGAAAATGATTGATGTTGCGATGAAGCGGCGGTTCGAGACCGACATGGCAGAAGTGCTCCCGTTGGTCCGGCGCGAGGCCGATCCAGGCTGTCTGGTTAGATGGGATAGCAATGCAGCAGGCCGCATCAGCGGGTCACCCACGCTTTATAGGCGATGACATTGCGGCGCTCGTCGAGGACGGGCTCATATCGCTCGAGGGTCACTTCGCCTGAGATTGGCTCGACGACGCGGAGGATTGCGTGCTGGCGCTCGTCCTCGGACTGGGAGGGCTGCGGGCCTCCGGGCATGTCGGCGCGGATCTGATAGAGGAAGCGGGGGTTGCCGTCGGACTGGCCGGCTTCCTGAACCAGCACTTCGCTGGCGTGGAGGGCGACGGTCTCGACTGGCCGGTCCTTGAAGTCGATGAAGTGGGGAGAAACGAAGAGGAAGACCAGGATCAGCGACACCATTACGTCGTAATGAAAGCTGCCGCGCTCGTATGCCCACCAAATATAGCTACGAAGAAGTTTGCCCAACCCCGATCCCTCTCTTTCCGACCTACCCCCCCGCGGGGGGGGGTGGGTATCTTAACTCTCTTTGTTTGCTTTACTTAGCTGTTTGGTATGCTTGTAAATATAAGATAACAAATTAGTTACACGCAAATATTAGAAAACAAAAGACTTGCTGGAGTGGATCGAAGGTAGATGCTCTCCTCAAACTAGTATTTTATGCTTATTCCACTGTTATCAGTATAGCAAGCGTGTCAAGAGCAACGCGAAGTAACTTATTGATTCGTAATGCTAATAAGGTGCGCCGAACTTCTCGATCAGTGGCTGGGAAGGGGTTCCCGGAGGAGTGCGAACTACGGAGATTCTGACTCTTCGAGTCAGAATGACGACGCTGGACAAATGCGGGGATTCTTCGCCTTCGGCTCAGAATGACAACTTCTGAGGGTGAGTCTAGCTGTGTTTGGTGATGTGGGTTTCGTTGTTCATGTAAGGGACGAGGGCGTCGGGGATGCGGACGGTGCCGTCGGGTTGCTGGTAGTTCTCGAGGATGGCGAGGTAGGTGCGTCCGACGGCGAGGCCGCTGCCGTTGAGGGTATGCAGGAACTCGGATTTTTTGGCTCCGGCGGGGCGGAAGCGGATGTTGGCGCGGCGGGCCTGGAAGGCTTCGAAGTTCGAGCAGGAGCTGATCTCGCGGTAGAGGTTTTGGCCGGGAAGCCAGACTTCGAGGTCGTAGGTCTTGGCGGAGGCGAAGCCCATGTCGCCGGTGCAGAGGAGCATGCGGCGGTAGGGGAGGCCGAGGAGTTCGAGGACGCGCTCGGCGTCGCGGGTGAGGCGCTCGTGCTCCTCGTTGGACTTGTCGGGGTGGGTGAATTTGACCAGCTCGACTTTCTGAAACTGGTGCTGGCGGATCATGCCGCGGACGTCCTTGCCGTAGCTGCCAGCCTCGCTGCGGAAGCAGGGCGTGTAGGCGCAGAAGCTGGTGGTGAGCTGCGATTCGTCGAGGGTCTCGTCGCGGAAGAGGTTGGTCACTGGGACCTCGGCGGTGGGGATCATCCAGTGGTCGGAGTCCTGGTACTGGCCGGGGGTGTAGGGCCCCTTGTCGTCGCAGTGGAAGAGGTCTTCGGCGAACTTGGGGAGCTGGCCGGTGCCGAAGAGTGACTTGGAGTTGACCATGTAGGGCGGCAGGACTTCGGTGTAACCGTGCTCGCGCGTGTGCAGGTCGAGCATGAAGTTGGCGAGGGCGCGTTCGAGGCGAGCGCCTTGCCCGTAATGCACCACAAAACGCGAGCCGGAGATTTTGGCGGCGCGTTCGAAGTCGAGGATGCCGAGCCGTTCGCCGATCTCCCAGTGGGGGAGGGCAGGGAAGTCGAAGATGGGCTGCGTGCCCCAGACTTTTTCGACGGAGTTGTCGTGCTCGGACTTGCCGATGGGGACGGAGTCCTGGGGGAGGTTGGGGATGGAGTGAAGGATGGAGCGGAGGACTGTCTCCTCGACGTTGACAACCGCCTCTTTGCCCTGGATGGCGTCCTTGAGTCTTGCCAAGTCGAGCAGTTCCTGCTCGACGTTGACTCCATTTCGTTTCTTCTGAGCTATTTGCTGCGAGCGCTCATTTCGTCTCGCTTGCAGGCTCTCCAATTCCGTTATGTGTCCTCGGCGTAGTTGATCCCTGTGTGCAAACTGGCCTAGCACGGTCGTTGGGTCCATGTTGCGGGCGCGGAGTTTTTCTTCGACGAGGGGCAGATTGGCGCGGACGAAAGCTAGGTCTAGCATCTTCGCCATTCTAAACGGTCGGGCGCGGAGACTTGCCGGAGGATGAGCGACAATGTCAGTTTGGCGTAATGTCGTTGGCCCAGTTCACAGTTACGAGCCCTTTAAGCTTGCGGATCGCGGAGTCGCTGGTGACAAGCGTGGCGTTTTCAGAGATGGCGTGCGCCGAGATCAAAAGGTCGATGTCCCCTGCCGACAATCCGAGTCGGCGATTCTGCACCCGGAAGGACGCATAGGCTTTGGCGGCGTCGGAGGTCCAAGGGAGAATCTGCAGGTACGACAGGATCAATTCGAGCGCGTGGGTCAGCCGGATGGCCCCTTTCCGCAGGGCAACTCCGTAACGCAGTTCAGCTTCCGTGATGGCGGAGATGCATAACCGATCCCCGGGTGGAAGTGCATCCATTTGCTCCTGAAGCTTTCTGGAACGCTTGTGGATCAAGTAGGAGACGGCGTTGGTATCGAGCATATAGAGCATCAGAATCCGGGCGGATCGCGGGGCGGCTGCTGATTGCGTTCTTCCGCACTGAGGAAGTCCTCAGGGATATCGGCGGGGTCGATCTGGGCAAGGATGTCCTTCCAGCTTGGACGCGATGAGAGGATGACGTCGCCGGTTTTTTCATCACGGCGTATGAAGACTTCTTTGCCGTTGAAACGGAATTCCGCCGGCAGGCGAACGGCCTGGCTGCGGCCTGTCATGAATACCTTTGCTGTTTGCATTGCGGCCCTCCAGTGTCCGATACATACCGTAGTATATATCAGCGGATTTGTGGGCTGTGGCCGGCACCTTTGGGCTGGAGAAAGGCTACTACGGGGATTCTGACCGCGGCCGGAAATGACGGCGGGAAGAGCCAGAATGACAGCGGAAGGGAAGTGGGCCGGTACACTGGTGGTCATGCATGGCAAGCCTGATATGCGAGTGACGGTGGCGGGGGTTGAGTTGTGCTCGCCTGTGATTGCTGCCAGCGGCACCTTCGGCTACGGCGTTGAGTTTGAGGAGATTGTCTCGCTGGACCGGATTGGCGCTTTCGTTACCAAGGGCCTTTCGCGGGAGCCTATGGCGGGCAATCCCAGTCCGCGCGTCATCGAGACGCCGGCCGGCATGATGAACTCGATCGGGTTGCAGAACATCGGCGTGCGGGCGTTCGTGGCAGAGAAGATGCCGAAGTTGCGAGCAATTCCGGGCGCGGTTGTGATTGCCAATGTTTTTGGCTACACCATCGAAGACTGCGTTGAGGTCATTCACGTTCTCAACGACGCTCCCGGCATCGCTATTTACGAGTTGAACGCAAGTTGCCCGAATACCAGTCACGGCGGCATGGTATTCGGCACGCATCCGGACTCGCTGTACCGTCTGGCTCTGGCCTGCTGCAACGCGGCGCAGCGGCCGCTGATGGTCAAGCTGTCGCCCAACGTGACAAATATCGGCCTGATGGCGAAGGTCTCGGCGGATGCGGGCGTTCAGGCGCTCTCGCTGGTGAACACGTTTGTGGCGCTGGCGATCGATGTGGAGACTCGTAAGCCGCGCATTGCCAACGTTACTGGCGGACTCTCCGGTCCGGCGATCCGGCCCATCGCGGTGAGGATGGTGCATGAGGCAGCGCAGGCGGTTGGGATTCCCGTGGTCGGGATGGGCGGGATTGTGCGCGCGGAGGATGCAGTGGAGTTCATGCTGGCTGGGGCGACGGCGGTGCAGGTGGGAACGGCGAGCTATGCCGATCCACGTGCGGTTGAGAATATCGTGAATGGGCTGCGGCGGTGGTGTTCCGGGCACAATGTGGCTCGGGTGAGTGAGTTGACGGGTGGGCTGGTGAGGTAACGGCGAGTGGTCAGTTCTCAGTTGTCAGTGATCAGTGTGGGTGGCTGATGCGGCGGGGACGAAACCGTTAGAATTGTGGTGTGACTACTGAAACTGTCTCAGCACCCGTTATTGAAACTATCAGCGGCCTTCGCCGCATTTGCCGCGCCCTGCTCTCGGTGACCGACAAAACCGGCCTGGTGGAGTTTGCGCGGGCGCTGGCGGCGCATGGCGTGGAACTGGTGTCGACGGGAGGCACGGCGCGTGCGCTGCGCGAAGCCGGCCTCGATATCCGCGACATCAGCGATCTTACGTGCCGATGCTAAAGACCATGGG
>DASWCA010000376.1:0-6652 GCA_036390355.1 Acidobacteriaceae bacterium | reverse complement strand
GAACTTCACGTCCTCGACCGGGTATCCGGGGATGCCGGTGATATTCGATCCGAACTTTGCAGCCGTGTTGTAGCTGGTGACGTTGGAGATCAGCACGCGCCGCAGCGTGCCGACGACGGTGCTCTGATCGCCGGTCCCCTTGGGCCCGCGCAGCCGCGATCCCAGCCGCATGAAGATCGGGCAACTGATCACGTCGCGCATCGTAATGTTGCTGACCGTGATGTCCTCGAGCAGCGCACCGTCGACCGTCTCCAACGCCAGTCCCTGGCAGCCCTCGAACACGCAGTTGGAGATCGTGATGTTCTTGAAGCCGCCGTTGGATTCGGTGCCGCACTTGATGCGTCCGGTGCCGCCAATCTTGCCGTGATCTTCGGTCGATCCGTCGAACTTCTTGAAGGTGCCGTCGAGAATAGTGCCCAGCCGGTATGCGCCGCTGACGAAGCAGTTGGTGATGTTCACATTCTCGGTCGCGCGGTTATAGCCCAGCGCAAAGCTGGACTTGGGGCAGATGCCATCGTCCCACGGCGAGTTGACCGTGCAGTTCGACACGCGAACGTTCTTGCAGCAATCGATGTCCATGCCGTCGCGGTCGGTGTCGATGCGAAGATTGTCGATGGTCAGGTTGTCCACGCCGGTAAGCAGCAATCCAAAGTGGCCGCCCTTCAGCAGCGAAAAATCGCGGAACGTTACGTTGCGGCAATTTTTGAGCGCAATCGCCTTGTTGCCGACGCCGGCCTGCTCGGCCTGATACATGGGATAGTTGCCCCGAGCCCCACGCCCCGGGGGGATAGCTCCAGCAGGCCTGCCCGCAGCGCCTGTCGCCCCAGCCGCGCCCGGTGCCGCAGCAGCTCCAGGAGCTCCAGCCGCGCCCGCGGGCCGCTCTGGCGCGAAGCCGCGGACCTGAGCAGCCCCCGCAGTCCGTCCAGGTCCCGATCCGAAGCTAAGTCCCTTGCCGTAGATCAATCCCGGACCCGTGATCGAAATATCGCTGATCCCCTCGCCCCAGATCAACGAGTTATGCCAATGATTGTGGCCGTAGTCCTGGTACGCGTCGTAGGCTGTCTTCGGCTCGGCGGCGTCATATGTGCCCCCCATAAAACCGGTGGTTTCGCCCGGCTTGGGCGACTCGGCCGCCTCGATAATGGAGCCCTGCGCGAGAAAGAGATCGACGTGGCTTTTCAGGCGAATGGAGAAACAGACATACGTGCCCGCCGGAAAGATCACCGTGCCGCCGCCGGCTGCTGCTGCCGCTTCGATGGCCTTATTGATGGCGGGCGTGTCGACTGTCTTTCCGTCTCCTGTCGCGCCAAACGTACGCACATTGAAGAGGATCGGCGAGAGCATCGGCGCAGCGCCTTTTTTAGGCGCGGCCAATGCGGGGATGGCGTAAGCGGCGGAGGCGGCGAGTCCCATGCTGCTGAGTCTCAAAAGATCGCGGCGGGCGGAGTCAAAGGTTTTCATGTCGCCCGCCATGCTAGCAGAGCCGATATGCGGATTGGAAATGTTCCCCCTTGAAACTTCTATTTCAACGCCACCACAACGCCTTCACCTGCATCGAGCGTCACGCTGCCGGAGACGCGAACAGGCGCGCGGCTGGCATTGGTCGACATCAGAATGTGGCCCGCGAGGCAGGGCACCGTTTGAGGTTCTGCGCTGAAGTTGAGCAGCACCTGGATGCGCTCCACGCCATCGGACCTGCGATACGCGAGAACAGGGAACTCGTCTTCGCCCACCGGCGTGACGTCGTAGATCTCGCCGAACACCAGAGCGGGGTGCTCCCGCCGCAACGCAAGCAGCGCGCGGTAAAGAGTGAGCATCGAGTCGCGGTCACGGTCCTCGGTCTCCACCGTGCGCAGCGTGAAATCAGCCGCAATCGGCAGCCACGGCGTTCCTGTTGTAAATCCCGCATTGGCCGAGTTGTCCCACAGCATCGGCGTGCGTTCAGGATCGCGCCCCATGCCGATCCCCGGCTGATTCTTTTCCGCCGCATCCCGAACCTCGTCGCGCGGAACCACGCCGTCCGGCATCCCCAACTCATCGCCATAGTACAGCGTCGCGGTTCCGCGAAGCGTGAGTAAGAGCATTGCCGCCACTCGCGCTTGTGCCGGTCCCACGCGCGTCGCAATCCGCGTCTGATCGTGATTTCCCAGCACCCAGTTTGGCCATGCGCCAGGAGGAATCGCAGCCTCATAGTCGCGAATCAGCCGCGCGATCGCCAGGGCCTGCCACGGCGTCTGGATGAGGTGAAAATTGAACGGAAGATGCGCGCCGTTCAGCCGCGGGCTGGTGATCGCCGCGTTCGTCAGATCGTATTCGGCAGACTTTGCCTCTGGAGCGCTGGCGCCGTAATACTGCACCAGCTCGTTGATGGGAAGATAAATCTCGCCAATCAGCAGACGCTCCCCGGCAGCATCCGAGTAGCTGTCGAGGAGCGCGCGCATCTCCGCGACGATCTGGTGAATTTCCGGACGATTTGCCGTATAGAGCGGGAGATATTGGCCAAACGAGGAACTGCCGGGACGCCACTCGGGATTGGGTGGATTGTCGCGGAACATCTCATCCTTGATCAGCAGCCAGAGCACATCCATGCGAAAGCCGTCGATGCCGCGCCCGCCGGGTCCGTGCTCGAGCCAGAAGCGCATCGCGGAGTACATCGCCTCGCGCACTGCGGGATTGCGCCAGTTCAAGTCCGGTTGCTGCGCCAGGAAGGAGTGCATGTAGAACTGGCCGGTGGTGTGATCGAATGTCCAGGCCGGACCGCCAAAGTGCGACATCCAGTTATTCGGCAAGCGAGACTCAGGCGGTCCGTCGCCACTCGCAGGATCGCGCCACAGGTACCAGTCGCGCTTGGGATTGTCCCGTGAACTTCGGCTCTCGAGAAACCATGGGTGCTGGTCCGACGTGTGGTTCGGAACGAAGTCCAGGATCAGCTTGAGCCCCAGTGCATGCGTGCGAGCGATCAAAGCGTCGAAGTTGGCAAGCGAGCCGAACAGGGGATCGACATTGCAATAGTCCGCCACGTCATAGCCAAAATCCGCCATCGGCGAGGGATAGAACGGGGAGATCCACAACGCATCCACACCTAACCGGACCAGGTAATCCAGCCGCGAAAGGATGCCGGTGAGATCGCCTACCCCATCGCCATTGGAGTCCTGAAACGACCGCGGATAAATCTGGTAGATGACCGCTGCCTGCCACCACGGATTAGATTGCATGAGGTCCTTTTGACTTATAGATGCTCGCCATCGCTTCCCGTGCCGTCGCTTCCTGATTGTGACCGAAGGCCCAGACGTATTCAACTAACAACTAACGACTAACCACTAACAACTGCTCTTCACGTCCATCGCTCAACCGGCGTGAAGTCACCGGACGCTTCGCCGCCAACGACGATCCGCTCGCCCACGGTCAGCCATGTGTGCGCAATCAGGCTGCCTTCTGGCGACCGGGCCACGCCGTAGACCATCGTGCTCGGTACACGGCGCCATCGCAGCATGGTGTATCCCGCGAGCGCCTGCGGAAAACAGACAAACTCCATCACCGAGTTTCGCGAAATCGCGCTTACTGCCCAGCGCACACGGCGCGCGAGACACGAAGCGTGCCTTGCACTCGCACTTTCCGCGGCAATCTGTGCCGCGTCACTGCCGCTCTTGAGCCCCGCTTCACCGTGCGTGACCATGCGCAGAATCCGGCGCACCGGCAGCAGCGCAAGGCAGACACGGAAGAACCCAAGCAACACGAATGCCTCGGCTGCCAACAGCAGGTCCGCGGGGTGACGCCGGATGATCTTGACCAGCAATGTCATTGGGTTTTCACAGGCGGAAGGCGCGTGCCCGGAGCCTCGTTCTTCCAGTTTATCGCGAGATTTCAAGCCGGATTGCCAAGCTCCTCCCAGGTTCCGGAACGTGAGACCCGGCCGTCTGCGAGTTCGAAGATGCGGTCGGCCCGGCGAATTGCACTCGCGCGGTGAGCAATCATCAATACGGTCAGCGCGGTCTCGCGTCCCTGCCTGGGATTCCGGATCGCCTCCAGAATCGCATCCAGAACGCGCGCCTCATTCTCCACATCCAGCGCATTCGTCGCCTCATCGAGTATCAGCAGAGTCGGCTCGCGCAGCAACGCGCGTGCAAGAGAAATCCGCTGCCTCTGCCCGCTCGACAACAGAATTCCGCGGTCGCCCACAATCGTCTCCAGGCCACTCGGCAGGTCATAGACAAAGCCTGCCGACGCCAGCAGAAGGGCCTCGCGTATGTCATCGTCCGTCGCGTCCGGTTGCGCCCACAGCAGGTTTTCCCGCACGCTCTGGTGGAACAGTACCGTCTCCTGCCCTACATATCCCACCTGACCGCGCCAATGTCGAATCTCGGCCGGGCTAAGCGCATCGCCATCCATCAGCAGGCGCCCGCGCGTTGGCAACAGCAGCCCGTTGATCAAATCGGCGATGGTGCTTTTGCCCGCACCAGACGGTCCGATGACGGCCGTCAGCGCACCTGCCTGGATCGGCAGGTCGATCCCCCGGAGAACAAACTCCGGCGTCTGCGGCAACGATCCCGGTGTCTCGTAGGCGAACCAGACGTCCTCCAGCCGGAACTCGTGCCGTAGGCAGAGCGGAGCCGCCGCCGAATCTCCCGGGTCAGCTTCGAGCGCTGCCGGCTCGGAGTGCGCCAGGCATTCGGCCTCGATCTCCAGCACGTGATCGAATGCGGGCAGCATCCCCGCGACCAGGTGGTTCTGGCTCTGCAATGTGGAGAGCTGCGGCATCAGTCGCGTAAAGATAGCCAGCAGAATCAGCATCGTCGCAGGCTGCACGTGCAATACGCCCAGCGCGAGAAAGATCACTGAGCCAAGCGCGGCCAGCGACCCAACTTCAAACCGGAACGCCGACGACGATTGGTGCCTGGCAGTATCCACAGCATGGCGCGCCACCTCACCGCACAAGTCGGAGAACATCTGCACATCACGACCTTCGGCGTTGTAGGTCTTCACGCTCTTCAGGTTCAGCAGGTGCTCCCCGGTCGCCGCGTAGACCTCGCCGACGCTCTCGTAGAGGCCTCTGCCGGTCATTCTCATCTGCCCCAGCGACCGCCGCTGCGCCAATATCAGTCCGCCGCCCATCACCAGTACCAGCAATGTCATTGGGGCGGAGAGCTTCATCGCCACCGCCAGATACAGCAGCGTGAGGCAGCCCGTGTTGATAATCAGAAGCAGATACGTGATCGCCTCCGATACGTGGCGCAACTCTTCGGTCAACACGTGCGTCAATCTGCCGGAGCGCTGCCGCACCAGGAATCCCCACTGCGCCCTTACTACCGACTCGTACACGCGTCGGCTGAGCGCCAGTTGCACCCCGATCGCCGTGGCGTAGAGCATGGTCGATTGCGAACGTCGCAGCATCGATCGCAGCGCGCCCATCGCCAGGAAGACGCCCAGCACCACAGGCAGCCATAGCCAGTGCGGCACACCTGCACCCACCAGCAACCGTTGGGTTGCGACGCCCAGGCGGCTGGCTGTGGACGAGCCGCTAAAGGTCATGCCGGCAACCGCAAGCAGCGGCAGCAGCAGCACCAGCCCAGCGCCTTCGGCCACCGAACCGGCCAGCGCCGTAAGGACGGTCAGCGAAAACGCGCGCGGGTCAACTAGAATCGCGTAGCGCGTCAAGCGCAGCGCCGTCGCCCAAGTCGACCCGCCCGACCCACCCGACCCCAATACTCCCCCCGATCCGTCTATGGCGCTTCCCGAAGTGGTCACGGCGTCGTAATCGTCCACAGGTGCAGATCGTCGCGCACAAACGCGCTCGCCGTCACACCGCCCGAACTTGCGGCCGTCAGGCACAGCCCGGACGACTTATTTCGGATCCGGTAGCCTCCGTCGGGAAACTGATCCAGCTGCCAGATCTGAGCGTCGGTCCCGGTGTAGGGAGCCAGTTCGACCGCACCGCCGTTGCCGGCTGCCATCGCCGCACCGCTCCCCAGGTTGACGATCTTGTAGAATCCGCCGCCCGCGGGCGCAATCGTCCACTTCTGGTTATCCAGCGTCAGGTACCGCCCCAGATGCATGGCAGGCGGTCCAATCGGAGTGCCTGGAACGTCCATGACTGGTCCTGGCGGCGTTCCCGCCGGCCGCGGAGGCGGAGGCGCAGTCGGGGTCCGCACCTCCAGCGTGTTCTCGCTCTGCCGCGACACAATCTGGTACGTGCCGTCAGCCAGGTTGTCGCCGGCCATCGGCCAGCCATCCACCGACCACAGCAGCGGACGCACGTCCAACACCGAACGGTTGCCCCGCGTCGCGTCCGCCTCGTAATGAAGGCTGAAGCGCTCCTGGCCGCCTTCGCTGCCGTCTGCGCTGGCGTCATAGTCGAGCACGCGGCCGAAGTGGCCGGGACCGATGCGATGGTCGTGCGCCGCGAGGAACAGCGAGCCGCCGCCTTTCACCATCTCCTCGCCATGCTTGTCCAGATAAGGCCCGGTCACCGCCTTCGACCGGCCTACGCGGATGTTGTATTCGCTCTGCTGGCGCTTGCAGCAACTGTTGTGGTTCACGAAGAGGTAGTAGAAGCCATCGTGAAAGATCAGGTCGGAGGCCTCCGACTCGCGCGCGGTCGCAATTGCTGCTCCCAGCTTGCCCGGCTTCAACGCCAGCCCGGTTTTTGGATCGA